>CAZLRM010000029.1:0-8916 GCA_964561895.1 uncultured Christensenellaceae bacterium
ATATTTCATCAGGCGGAGCATCCATGACATCCCCGATACCGCCGTAATTACTGCAGAATACTTTACTCCCAAAAACAGCCCGGACTTTTCGCCCGGGCCGCTTGCTGTTTTCTATATGTCGCAGTCCAATGCTAATGCGGAAATCCGATATTTTTCCAGCTCTTCACATCACATTGTCCGAAATCGTTTCTTCCCGTCGCAACGACGGTTCCGTCCGCTTTCAGGCCAACGGTATGCTCCCCGCCTGCTGATACCGCGATAATGTTTCTCCACTCTCCCACATCGCACCTACCGCCCGTAAAGCTGCCCGCGGCCGCCACGGTGCCGTCCACTTTCAGCCCCGCAATATGATCGCTGCCTGCCGATATTGCGGTAATCCCCGTCCAACCCAAGCCCTGCTTTGGCATACCGCCGAGGTATCCCGCGACTACGACAGTGCCGTCCGATTTCAGCCCTGCCGAAAATGTTTCTCCCGCCGATACGGCGACGATATCCGTCCAGCCCGTGACATCGCATTGCCCGTAATCATTGCACCCTGCCGCAATAGCCGTGCCCCCGGCTTTAAGCCCTACGGTATGGTACCCTCCTGCTGATACCGCGACGATATCCGTCCACCCCTCCACACCGCATTGGTAGTTCCTGTTTTCACCAGCCGCGACCGCTGTCCCGTCTGCCTTCAGCCCCACCGTATGAAGCTTCCCGGCCGATACAGCAATGATATCGGTCCAGCCCTCAACGTCGCATTGTGCACCGCTGATATCCTGTGCGGCAGAAAGATCGATAAGCCCGACCAATTGAAGATGATATTTGCATTCTGTCGCAATCACGGTTCCGTCTGTTTTAAGCCCCACGGTGTGGTATCCGCCTGCCGATACGGCGGTGATATCCGTCCAGCCCCCTACCTCGCACAGATTTGAATAATTGATTAAGTATCTCACCTGATCCTGTTTACAAACGAGGAATAAATCTTCATCCGGGGGTATATTCGCTGCTGCCGTTCCGTCCGCCTTAAGCCCGATGGTATGATCGTACCCCGCGGAAATGCATTCAAGCGACATTTTTAGTTTACATTCCGCCGCCAAATCATCGCTGTCTTTGTATCCGCTTATAGCGGATAAACCATTGATTGCCTCGATGTACCGCGAATCCCGCATCAGTGAAATACTCTTTTGATATTCCGCCTCCTGTGCCATAGCCGCCGCGTCCTTGTAACCGCCTAAATTTTCGAAAGCTTCGGCGGCTTCGTCATATTTTCCGCCCGCAAGCAACCCCTGTGCCTGCGAATAATGGCTCGAATTCACATTCTCCGGAACAATCACCTGCACAAAAACCACAGCCAAAGCCGTGAGTGCGGCAACGGCCCCCGTCAGCGCCACAACGAACCATACTCTCTTTTTTCTTTTTTCCGCCAGCGCACTTTCCCGCGCGACCTCTTTTGCGGCAGATGTGTCTTTACGTGTTCTTACCTTTGCCCCGCACCGGATACAAAACACATCGTCCGGCGGAATATTCGCGCCGCATTTCGGGCAATTCATGGTATTATTACTCCTATTGCCGATATAATTCCACTTATTCCGGGAATCCGATATCCAACCAGCCTTCCACATCACACTGGCCGGAATTGTTCTTTCCGGTCGCCATCACCGTTCCGTCCGCTTTAAGCCCAACGGCATGCCCGTCGCCAGCCGATACCGCCACGATATCCACCCAGGCTTCCGTATTGCATGTACCGTAGGAACCATCGTATTCCGTCGCGATCACAGTGCCGTCCGGTTTCAGCCCCACAGTATAGGCGTAACCGGATGATATCGCAACGATATTTGCCCAGCCCTCCACATTGCATTGTCCGAAACGGTTGTATCCTGCCGCTACGACAGTGCCGTCAGACCTAAGCCCTATGGTTACGCTGGAATTCGATGCTATGGCTAAGATATCCGTCCAGCCCCCCACATCGCATTGCCCGTAATAATTATCTCCCGCCGCGACTACAGTTCCGTCGGCTTTCAGCCCCACGGTATGATATCCTCCCGCCGAAACCGCCGCGATATCCGACCATGCGCCTACGTCGCATTGGCCGTTTCCGTTATCCCCCGCGGCAACCACCGTACCGTCGGCCTTGAGCCCTGCGGTATGAACCACACCCGCCGAAACCGCCACGATACCCGCCCACTCGCCGACATCGCATTGGCCGTACCCGTTCTTTCCCGCCGCGACCACGGTTCCGTCCGCTTTGAGCCCAACGGTATGGTTTTCACCGGCTGCGATGGAAACGATGTCCGCCCAGCCTTCCACATCGCATTCGCCGAACTCGTTTGATCCTGCCGCAATCACCGTACCGTCTTTCTTAAGCGCGGCTGTATGATCGCCGCTCGCCGAAACGCAATGAAGCGACATCTCCAGCATGCAAACCCGTATCAGATCGTCGCTGTCCTTATAGCCGGATACCCCACGAAGCGTCTGAACGGAAGAAAAGTAGTCCAAAGCGTCATACAGCACGACGCCTTTCTGATACTGCAATTCGAGCGCAATATCTTTGGCGTCTTTGTAATCGCCCAAATCTTTAAACAGCGAGACGGCTTCGTCTAATTGCTGCTGTGCAATTAAATCCTTCCCTTTTTGATATTGCGCTTCAAGTGCCATATCTGCGGCGTCTTTGTAGCCGTCCAAATCTTCGAATATTCCGAAGGCTTCGTCATACTGCCGCTGGCCAATCAGGTACAGCCCTTTTTGATATTGCGCTTCAAGTGCCATATCTGCGGCGTCTTCGTAGCTGCCCAAATCCTCAAAAATATCGCAAGCGTCGTCAAATTGCTGCTGGTCAATCAGATACAGCCCTTTTTGATACATCGCTTCAAGCGCCATGTTTTCCGCGTCTCTGTAACCGCCAAGCTCCTTAAAGGCCTCGGCCGCCTCATCGTAACCCCCGCCTGCAAGTAATCCCTGCGCCTTCGCATAAAGCTTCGCATTTTTGATCTCGGGCAGTATGACCAATACAGTTACCGCCGCAACAACGGCAACGAGCACAAGCAGCATAGCCGCAAGCCATATTTTTTTTCTGCGCTTTACATGCAGCGCGCCTTGCTGTGCTGCCTCCTTCGTCATATCCATATTCGTCTTAAAATCTCCCTTGTCCCAATTTCACTCCGTATCGCATGCAAAACAACCGCCGCGCGGAATACTCTCATCGTATTTCGTGCAATGCATATATTGCAGTTCCTTTGCCGGCAAAATCCGCTTAATCCGGGAATCCGATATCCGCCCAGCCTTCCACATCACACTGGCCAAAATCGTTCTTTCCGGTCGCCATCACCGTTCCGTCCGCTTTAAGCCCAACGGCATGGCCGTCGCCTGCCGATATTGCCGTCATATCCGTCCAGTCCTCCACATCGCAGCTGCCATACGAACCGTCGTATTCCGTCGCAACCACGCTACCGTCCGATCTCAGCCCGACGGTATAAGCGTAACCGGATGATATCGCAATCATATCGGCCCAGCTTTCCACCGCACATCGGCCATAACAATCGTATCCTGCCGCAAGTACGGTGCCATCGGCTTTAAGCCCAATAGTAATGCTGGAGTTTGTCTCAACAGCAATAATACCCGCCCAGCCCTGCACATCGCATTGCCCGTAATAATTATCTCCCGTCGCAACCACGGTACCGTCCTCTTTGAGCCCTACGGTATGATATCCGCCTGCCGATACCGCAATGATATCCGACCATGCGCCTACGTCGCATTGGCCGTTTCCGTTATCCCCCGCGGCAACCACCGTTCCGTCAGCCTTCAGCCCCGCGGTATGGCCAACGCCTGCCGATACCCCCGTAATTCCCGTCCACTCCGCCACGTCGCATTGGCCGCATTCGTTCTTTCCCGCCGCGATCACCGTTCCGTCCGCTTTGAGCCCAACGGTATGGTTTTCACCGGCTGCGACGGAGGCGATATTCGCCCAGCCTTCCACATTGCATTCTCCAAACTCGTTCGATCCTGCCGCAATCACCGTAGCGTCTTTCTTAAGCGCGGTAGTGTGGCTGCCGCTCGCCGATATACAATCCAGCGATATCTTGTGTATACAGTCCCGTATCATGTCCGCACTATGCTTATAGCCGGTTATATCTTTAAGCACAGAAATAGCGAGAGCATAGCCCGACGCTTCATAATACGCTGCGCCTTTCTGATATTGCGTCTCAGTCGCCATATCCTTCGCGTCTTTAAATCCACCCAGACCAGCAAATACTTCGGCAGCTTCATCAAATTGCTGATCGCCAAGCAAGTGCTGCCCTTTTTGATATTGCGCTTCAAAAGCCATGTTCCCTGCGTCTTTGTAATCGCCAAGTTCCTCAAATGCGTCGGCTGCATCGTCATACTCCCCGGCTGCAAGCAGCTCCTGCGCTTTTGAGTAATCGTTCGCCTTCTCGATCTCGGGCATTATGAACAATACGAAAACAACCGCAAGCGCAGTCAAAAGCAGAGGCAGCGTTATCGCAAGCCAGGTCTTCTTTTTCCGCCGCTTCGGCGGCGTATCAGGCTGTGCAATGACGGGCTCCGCCGCTTCAGCTTTCGTTCCGCATCGCTTACAGAACAGGCTGCCGGGCAACAGATCCTCGCCGCAACTAGAACATTTCATAATACATCTCCCATTATGTTAAAAATAATTGAACGATTGTGAGTAAAGAAATATCCAAATAATATTCGATACATCCCTAAACCTTCTTTCAACTTCAGGTTAATGGAATGTGCGGTAAAAGCTGATATGACAGAATGTATTATACCCGTTCCCGCCCCGTATTGTCAACCGTCCGCGCTTTTACGGGAACATCCGGCATACAGCCGGATATCAAAAAACAGGCTATTAGCCCGTCTTTCGTTTACCTTCCCTTCGTTATCGCCAGCATCGCTTCTACAACCTCCGGGCAATACCGGTTTTTCTGCCTTCGAAGCCAATCCCCGATACCCTCCATCTGGTCCGTACCGCGCTCAAACGTGATATCGTCGAACGCTGCCACAGCCCCCATAATACAGCCGGGAAGCGCCGCATCCTGCCCTTCCTCGTACCTCTGGTATACCTGCATATACAGCGGTTCCATAAAACAAAGCGTGCTGATGCTGCGGAGTATGTCCTGCCCGATCTCTATATGGCGCGTATACTCCTGCTTATCCTTGCCGGTTAATTGCGAGCGATTTTGCAGCAGCCGCCTGTCGATGCCGATCAGCCCCAGATCCACAATTCTTGCGAGTATGCGGATCTCATTCATCTGCTCCTCGCTGCAGCCCAAAGCCGCGCCGACCTGCGTCCCGAGGCTGCTCAGTCGCGTCACGCGTTTTCCCCAGCCTGTCCATTGCGCAATGATCTCGTTGATCGGGTCAATTACGCTCGCTTCCAGCAATACCTTCTTGATATTGCTGTTCTTTCTCATATGCGCCAATGCATGACTGTATATCGCGGAAAAATCCGTCTTCTCTGCGCAAACCGCAAATCCAAAGGTAACGTTGGCCTTGACCAGATTTAAATAGGTCTTATGAAGCTGCATATTGGCTTCACCGATATAATTTTCAATCTCGCTGCGCTCTTTTCCGAAAAAAGCCGCGCAGAAATCTCCGCCGCCCACCCGTGCGATCATATCCGCGTCAAAAAAGCACTCTTTGATGACATCTGAAACGCTTCTGATCAATGTATTGCCCGCCTGATACCCCAGCGTTTCATTGATATCCTTAAGGCCGTCAATGCTCGCTACAATCAGCGACTGCGGCAGCATGCCCCTTTGCAGCGCATCTTCATAAAATGCGTCCAGCATATGAGCATTGTAAAGCCCTGTGAGTTCGTCATGTGTCTCAAGGTAATCCAGCCTTTCAATGTAAGCCTGAGCACAGTCAGCGTCAAACGCCACGCCCGTTACCAACCGGATATTACCCGGCGAAAATACGCTACCGCGAAGCCGGTAATTCCGGAAAGACATCCCCACGCGGATCCGCAAATTGGAATCCACGTTCTGTTGCTCCTCAAGGCTGCCCGAAGCAATGAGGCTCCTGATCCTTGCTGCATCGTCCGGGTGCACCTGCTCAAGACAGTCACCAAGCGTCATCACCTGCGCCGTACCCTCAGAAAAGCCCGATACTCTCACCGTTTGCGCATGCAGATCCGCCTCCCACGCGAAAGCATCGGAAAAGAAAGGTACTTGCTGCGCTCCGCTGATATTCCGATTGAACCACAGGATATTACTCTGCCTGGAATGTGCGTCATCAAGCTCGATATTCAAATGCTGCCTCCGGAAAAAATAATATACAGCATTAATATAAACCCAAAAAACACGGCTGAAACGCGGTTATCCGTTACTTCCGCTTACTAGCAAAATAACGGCGCAGCAGTGCGGCGCATTCCTCTTCCAGCATGCCGCCCGTGATGTGCGGCGTATGATTGAGCTTTCCCTCCGCAAGGTTATAAACAGAACCGAAAGCACCCGCTTTGGGGTCGTATGCCCCGAATACCACCTCGGCGATACGCGCATTGACGATCGCTCCCGCACACATTGGGCAGGGCTCCAGCGTCACCACCAACGTGCAGTCGGAAAGCCGCCAGCCGCCCATCCACTTTGCCGCTTTTTGTATTGCGATGATCTCCGCGTGCGCTAACGGGCTTTTTTTCGTCTCGCGCAGGTTGTATCCCTTCGCGATCACCTTTCCGCGGAACACCACTACTGCGCCCACCGGCACCTCGTCGCGCTTCTCCGCCAGCCGCGCCATACGCAGCGCTTCATTCATGTACGCTTCATGTTCGCTCATACCGGTTATTATATCAGTTTTTCGCCGAAAAAGCATGTTTTGTTCAACAAGCGTGTCAATTTTTTGTGCAAAACAAACATTGTATGTTCATTCCAAGCATAATGTGGTTGTTCAATCCGGTCATCTGTGGTATATTGGAAACATCAAAAATCCGGGGTGAGGGCGTGAATACGCAGAGGCGCGAAGAAATTAAAAAGCTACTGGATTCCAAGGGCGAAATATTTTTGGCCGAGCTTGAGGCGCTGTTCCCCGACTGTTCCAGTATGACGCTTCGGCGGGATCTCAAATACCTTGAGGAAAATGGGTTTGTCAAGCGTACGCGCGGCGGCGCGGTGGCGCTGTCCCGGCTGTCCATCGCCGCGGAAGACATATACTCGCGCCGAGCAATCGAAAACACTGAGGCCAAAACCGTCATAGCGAAAAAGGCCGCAGCGTTCATCGAAAACGGCCGTTCCCTTTACCTCGATTCGGGTACCACGCTGATGCAGTTCGCGCGGGAGATTCCCGACGATTACATCTCGATACTCACGAGCGGCCCAAACATCGCGCTCGAACTCATCAAAAAAAACCGCCCCAACGTAATGCTGATCGGCGGTCAGCTCAACCGCAATACAATTTCCGTCTCCGGCGCGGGGGCAAGCCGCTTCCTCTCGGGTATCAACATTGACGTCGCGTTCATGGCCTCAAGCGGCTTCTCGCTGCAGCACGGTTTTACTAGCGGCACCTGGTCCGAATGCGAACTCAAGCGCGAAGTTTTGAAAATGGCCTCCAAGGTGATCATGCTGATGGATTCCGCCAAGATCGGCAAAAACCTTCCCTATACCTTCGGCTCCCTTGCCGATATCGACGTACTCGTTTCAAACGGCAATCTTCCCGCCGAAGTCGTTGCCGCCGCGCGCGGACAGGGCGTAACGATAGTATAATTATTTGCATTACTGTTTGAATATCTTTTTATGTTATAAATTTCCCGACTTAACCTTGCATTAAAATTAGTGTAATAAAAAGTCCTTACGGATTTCATACAGAAACATGCCTTTCTGTAAGGCCGCCCTTGTGAAAGGCAAAAATAAAGATGGGTAATGCACAAAAAACCGCTGGCAAACGAAGTTTGTCAGCGGTCTTAAGGCAGCCGCAGCTGCTCGTTGTCAGTTACCCCTGCTATATGAATCGTACCTGTGTCTCTCTCCTCTGCGCCGCGCGGTGCCAGCGTACCATGTCGCGTATCGTTCTGATGAGCGGGCGCGGCTTGTAGCCCAGCTTAGCCTGCGCCTTTTCGCAGGAAATATTCGAGTTGGACATCAGCACCTCCACCGAGTATCTGGACAGCACAGGTTTCCTTCGTGAGAATGCGTAGTATACCGGCGCGAGTATCGCCGCGAGCTTCACGAGCGCATAGGGCACCTTGTGCCTCTTGATGCGATTTCCCGTCGCCTGCTCCACCGTATTGATGATATCCTCGAGGCTCGACACGCTGCCCGATATGATATAGCCCTGTCCTTTTTCTCCGTACTTCCACGCGCGGTATATGCCGTCGGCCACGTCGCGCACATCCACAAAATCATACTTTCCGTCGAAGTAATACTGCGTTTTTCTCGCGTCTATGTACCCCTTGATCGCGCTGCCCGTATAGGAAGATTTATAATCATACGGCCCGATCACGCCGGTCGGGAACACGATCACCGCATCCAGCCCCTTTTGCAGCGCGTTCATCACCTCAATCGTCGCCATCGCTTTGGATTTACCGTAATCCCCCGGCAGATTGTTTACATCCGAATCGAGCGACTCTTCGATCGGCTCCATCGCAGTCTGGCCTTTGAGCGCGTGCACGCTCGAAACGTACAGCAGCCGTTTCACTCCCTTTTCGAGACACGCCTGCACCACGTTGCGCGTCCCGCCCGCGTTGATATCGTACAGCAGCTTTCGGTGCTTGCCCGATATCTGTACGAGCCCCGCGAGATGGAACACAAATTCGCAGCCGCGCACCGCCGCCGATACCGCAAGAGAATCGCGGATATCGCCGCGCACCACCTCTTTGGCATACTTTTCGATATACGAAATATCCTCTTTTTCCTGTACGAAAAGCCGAAGGTCTTTGTGCCCTTTTAAATACAGCGTCTTCACAAGCACATTGCCGATGTG
>CAZLRM010000029.1:9016-13070 GCA_964561895.1 uncultured Christensenellaceae bacterium
AACGGGCTGCCGGAATATTCCCCCATCGCCCCGATGATATCGCCGATACGCGCGTAGCCTCCCGCGAGTATATAGCCCTGCCCCTTTTCACCCTGCTGCCACGCGCGGCAGATACCCTCCGCCACATCGCGTACGTCCACAAAATCAAATCCGCCTTCGAAGCACAGCTGGGGTTTCTTCGCGCCGATGTATTTTTTCAGCATGCCGCCCGCAAGCGACCCGCGGTAATCATACGGGCCGATCACCGATGTCGGGTATACGATCACGATGTCCAGCCCTTTTTGAAAAGCGTTGAACGCCTCCACCGTCGCCATCATCTTAGAACGGCCGTAGTCGTTTTGCATCGCGCGCGGGTTGAGTTCTATCGTCTCGTCGATCTCTTTGCAGCCTGTCGTTTTGAGCGCCTCGATGCTGGATACGTATACCACCCGTTTCACGCCGTGCTCAATGCACGCGCTCAGCAAATTGCGCGTACCCTGAACATTCACCTGCCCCAGCTGCGATTTGTACCCCGCCGATATCTGTATCATGCCCGCCACATGAAAAACATCGCTGCAGCCCTTCACCGCTTCCGACACCGCTTTTGCGTCCCTGATATCCGTGCGCACGATCTCTTTTGCGTATGGCTTTAAGTAAGGCGCTTCACTCGAATGCACCAGCAACCGCAGGTCTCGATAACCTCTCTCATAAAGCAGCTTCACCAGCACGTTGCCGATGTGCCCGCTTGCCCCCGTCACCAATATCATGGCTAAATCCCCTTACATCATCATAGATCATTCGGCGGCTTCAATAATGAATAGTATCACGCATTGCCAGTATCATATTACGATTGCGGCGGCAATTCAATAGTCGCCATCCGCTTTTCACGAAGCGGATCTGGCCGATGTGTATCATACCGCTTTTATATGCATGCCTTCCCTCCGCCTTCCCACAAAAGAAATGAATACAGAATTTTTTTTTAAAAATAAACAAACACCCCGGCGCCAAATTGCAGCATTTCTGGCAGCCGGGGCGTTATCCGCTTATAAAAGAACGGTGTCAGTGGTTCAGACCTGCGCGTGCTTTAAGGTCTTACCATACCATAATATATTAAGCCTCGCTGTCTTTGTTCTTTTGTGATTCCTCCGGAAACGGAAGCCCGCTGCCTGTGCCCAAAACCGGCTGATCGGGAGCGTTTCCCTGAACCGGTACGCTGTTGCCGGGGCCGGGCGTGGGCACGGCCTGCGGCGGTACATCCCCGTATGCGGGCGGCGCAGCTTGCGGCGGCGCGTATACAGGATACCCTCCCTGCTGCGGCGCGGCCGGCCGCGCGGCATACGGCTGCGTCCCATACGCGGGAGTCGGCACGGGCCGGTTCATGCGTGCGGGCAGAAGCGCGGCAACGCCTCCCAGCGCCAGCACCACTGATGCGATAAACGTCGGTACCAGCGTATCGGTGCGTATCGCGGCCAACAGTATAAAGAACGCGGAAACCAGCAGCATCACTCCTCCGGCCACAGGCGCTTTTTTGACGATCATCGTACCGATCAGCCCAATCAGCGAAAGTATAATCGCCGCGCCGACGACGATCATGGAGACCATCGCGTTAAACCCGGCGTCATACGCAAACTTCGCCGCGTCTGTATATACGTCTTCGTCAATGTTAAGGTCACTTTTTTCCGCCGTCTGCTCAGCCGCCTCAATAAGGCCGTTTCGGCTGTAATCCGACCAATCCTGCTCTTTCATTTCAAGCGCGGTCTCGTTAAGCGCCACAAGCCCCTCGGTCTCCAAGTCTTTGGCCATATCATCCAGTATATCCTCAGCAAGGCCCAGCGGTACGGTCAATATCATCAGTACGGAAAAAGCAAACGCAAGTATGCTTCCGGCATACCCCAGTACAAATGCCGTCTTTTTCATTTTACTGCCTCCTTCTCAGGCCGCGGCGCTTTCTTCATGATTTGCAGCAATCCTCCTATTAACAACAGAAGGGATGCCAGCGCCATAGGAAGTATCGAGCTGGCAAGCAAACTGAATACGAGCAGCAGCCCCGCTCCGGATAGCACCATCACGCCGCCCGCCGTCCTTGCCACCTTTGCCACCGCAGCGCCCGCAAGCGCAATTACCGAAGCCGCGAGACAAGCCAGAATACAAATCTTCAGTCTCGGTATATAGTCGTTTACGTCCTCGTATATACGCGCAAGATCGTCAAAGGCGTCTACTTCATACTCGTCGCCGATATCCTTCAAGTCCTGTGCGTCGATGGTCTGAAGAATTTCCGAGTACTCGTCCATATACTTGTCCAGTTCCGTATTCGGCAGCATCTTTACATCGTTATACTTGCCGATATCCATCCACACAATAGACAGCTCATCTCGATTCTCTTCAGCAAAATCGGCAATGTCGCCGCCCACATAAAAGTATGGCCCGGTAACGACAAGCAGCACTGAGAACAGTAGGGCCAGTAAGCCTCCGATCAGGCTGATCACAAAGCCTGCTTTATTCACGGCATTCCCTCCTTAATTTGATGGTTCCCGGACAGGCGCAAGAGACAGCGTAGCGCTGATAATCAGCAGTACAGCCGAGACCGACTGCCACGGAAAACCGAATATGATGACGACAACCAGACCGATCGCCATGATCGCCGACCCCGCCACATGATGTCTCGGCACAAAAAGCGCGCCCGCAATACTCATCGCACCGGCGCCTATGCAAATCAGCGCATACAGCTTGTCCGCTTGCTGCGCATACGGAAGCACCTCCGCGAAAGTAAGCGCGCCAATCAGTATCGCCGCAGCGCCTCCGATCATTCCGAACCAAAGCTCCGTTTTTCTCACAAGCATATCCCCGACTTCCTTTTTCTTCATCCGTATTATACAACACCCCGCTGCCAATAGCAACGCGCTTCCAATAATTCCGTATCTTTATATCCGGCGTGGTTACCCTTGCGCTTTATATTTCATTCGAGTCGCATTTCCACCGCGAATGTGCCTTTCCTCCTTGTTTCTCTGTAATATCCTGGCCACCATTTTTGCGGTCGCCGGGGATATCTCGCTCAGCCGTTCCGTCAGGTCCTTGTGCACCGTAGATTTTGAGGTCGCAAACGACTTTGCCGCCTGTCGCACCGTCGCGCCTTTTTCCAGCACATACTCCGCAATACGCCTCACACGGTCCTCGATATATTCCTTCATGGTAAACCCCCTTCTCTTTGCGTTGCTTCATATTTATGAGAGAAAGAGGGCTTGTATGCTTTCTAATCATATGACCGGCCATATACATTGAATGCCCGGATGCTGACATCACGGTTGATGCACAGTTGCGCTTCTGCTATACTGTGTACGTATTATATCCCCTTCTTGCGGCGGCATCACGGAAAGACAATCAGCAGCGAAGAGAAAAGAGAGGCTTTGTCTATGCGATTGTTCATCGGTATCCGGGCCGGGTGCGAAAAATACCTCGGCTCGCTGCAGCAAATGCTTAAAAAAGCGGGTAACGGCAACTTCACATTGGCTGAAAACCTGCATATTACGCTGAAATTTTTGGGCGAGGTGTCCCCGTCGCGCCTTAGCGACCTGCGCGGCGCGATCGCCGAAGCGGGCGGCAGCGTTTTCACGCTGGAATGCCAGGGTATGATGATGCTGGGCAAGGGCGGCATCGTGACTGCGCGTGTCGGCGGAGACCTGCCCGCGCTCTTAGCGCTCGCTGCACGGCTGGAAGACGCGCTTGAAAAGCACGGTTTCGAGCGCGAGGCGCGCCCGTTTCATCCGCACATCACGCTCGTACGCAACTTTCACGCGCTGGAGGGCGACGATGTCGCCTCAATGGCGCATAAGGGCTGCCGTTTCAGCGCTGCGGAGGTGACGCTGTTCGAGAGCCGCCGCGAAGCGGGCAGGCTCGTATACGCACCGCTGTATTCATATCCGCTTGCACCGCTCAGGTGATTCCTGCCAGGTGAAGCTGTTAAAACCTTGGGCTGCCCACCGGGGCGGCATACCGATACGGTATGTAATTGGTCAGGGAGGAAACCATGGGAACGCTATCTCAATTGCCCAATATCGGCGCAAAGCTGGAAGCCCAG
>CAZLRM010000030.1:0-12568 GCA_964561895.1 uncultured Christensenellaceae bacterium
CTCGATGAGCCGCGCGGCCATCTGTTTATGATTATCGCCGTAGATCACATACAGTTTGTTCATATTCCTTGCGCAGATTATACCACGCCTTGCGTCCATTCTAAAGGGAAAAATGAAAAAACGCCGGCTATCCAGACGCGAATATCACATTTATATTAGCAACAGCGTATCTTATTTATCCAATAACTCCTCTGCGTTAATGGTTTGTCCGGCGAGCGTTTCAAGCAATTCCAATGAAATTTCGACGTACCCTTCATTAGATGAGCCGCACATGATCTTTCCGTCGTGAATCCTTGTACCTAGTAAATATACCGCTCCCGGCACGTTATCGGAGTAGCAGGTTAAACCGATTCCGGGGCATTCATAGTTGATTGCATCAAGATCGCGCTCATTGCTCGCAAGCGCTTCAAATAATTGGCCGATTATTTCCTTTTCTGTTATCGTATGGCTCAGATTATTGCTTCCATCGACAACGATTTTTGTTACCGATTCAGCAGATGGCTGAGGAATCTCATAGTCAGTTCGGCATAGTATCAGGCAGCGTGCACCATCCCAAAATCCCAGCTGTGATATTAAAATGAAGTTCATTTTTGTATCGCCAAGTACGTTAAGAACTTCATTTTTGGCATTACCTGCGTACCCGATAGGTTCCCCTATATTCAAATGCCATTTTAATTCGGGCATCATTCTATATTCAATATCATTAACGATAACGCAGGTGTCCTTGTCATTCTCCGTGTCGTTTATCATCTTGTATACCGGAAGTGACGTATCGGGTCGGCAGGCACAAAGTATAAGGGTGACAATAAACAGAACGGCAAGGTCATACGCTTAGTTATTTTAATCACTGCCCTCATGCGCCCTTATGCGCTCTGTTAAAGTTTCCAATGCCGCCGCAATTCGTTTCTCGCACTTCTCCTGCCCAAACAAATATTTTGATGGCACTGCCCCGTATTCCACACAATAATCCAACCCTGTCCTGTTCTCGCACGTTGCGCACTGTGATGGCACAAACCTTGTCGAACCCTCTGTGAAATTGTGACCGTAACCGCCCTCTCCAAACTTCACTCAACCACCGCCTTTTCGATATGCTATGTTATATTATACCATACATCGATACCCTTGTGCAAACCGCCGCTCCATTTCCAGCAGCGTGTTTTTGGCGTCCATGCCGCCGCGGTAGGCACCCTTGCCGCGCGCTTGGTGCACTACGCGGTGGCAAGGTATGATGACGGGTACGGGCGTATCTCGCATTACGTTGCCCACAGCGCGCATCGCGCGCGGGTGGCCTGCAGCAAGCGCCACCTCGGCGTAAGTCGCGGTCTGCCCGTAAGGGATGCGCCGAACCGCCGCGTACACCTCCAGCTTGAACTTTGTGCCAAAAAGCGCTATCGGCAGATCGAAGAAACGGCGCTCTCCGCGGAAGTATTCCGACATCTGCCGCGCGAAAGGCAGCGTATCGTCCACCGAAACGCCCGCGGCGCTGAAAGCTTCGCCGGGAAACAGCACACGGCGGATCATTCCGTCCTCGTATATCGCTGTCAGCACGCCGATGGGCGTATCGGCATGGCAGGCTGTCTTCATGCTTTCTCTCCTTCTGTTAACTGGTTTCCAAAAGAACTGATTAGATTCCCAGCCCATGCAATCAGTTTCCCCGAAAGATCGTCAAACCTTGCCTTTATAGTATCCGTGTCTGCCAAACCAGCCTCCAGCAGATCTTTGTCCTGTCCGCGCAGCCGAAGCAGCAGTTCTTGTTTGCTGCGAACGTATATACCCGTCTCATAATAATATTTTGCCTGCAGTACAAAAAAGGCCGTTTTAACCATTGCCCGCAGAATTTCCGCCTGGTTCTCATGCACAAAATTATGGACGCAGGTATGATAAATATTGCAGGCTCCCATCAGTACCGCGCGCTTAATATCCGGCTTTTTTATGGTTGAAAGCACATCGTCCAGTGTACCAAGCCAGAGTGTGGTGTCGTGGCAGAACTGAAACAGCTCCGACTTTTCCCAACATAGCAACTCGTTCTTGCCGGATACAAAGCCGCATATTTTTTCGCGATGCGGCATACGGGATAGCAACTGCCTGTATTGTATCAAATCGCACATCGTAAGCGCGTCCAATATCAGCACGGCGTCAATATCACTTTGTTCGCCGGCCTCTCCCCGCCCATAGCTCCCCTGCAGGCCGACCAGCACGGCACGGCTGCCGTACACGCGCTGTATTTCTTCGGTAAACCGATCCATCCACTCCTTAATATCCGGTATCCTGCTCTTTTCTGTTTCTATTTTCATACCCCATCCTTCAAAGGTTTTTTCAATGGCTTTCTCATACAGATATGCTCCTTTAAGCGCAGGTGCACGGCAAAGCCCTCGCTCTCATACATCGCGGGGTGGCCGTGGTAATGCGCCGCACACGTTCCCTCCCCCGCAACAGGGTAGCCTTCCATATAGTCGTAGCCCGCGGCCGCATAATCCTCGCAGGCACGGCGCAGCAGCGAGCGCGCGACGCCCTGCCGCCTGTAGTCTGGGTCAATTACAAAGCAGGTCACGGCGCAAGCGCGCTTCCCGTCGCGCCCGCCGATATCGCGGAACAGCGGATAGGCGCTCTTGTCGTTGGCGTTGCACCAACCGACAACCTGCCCGTCATGATATGCGAGGTAGCCCTTCAAACTGCCCTCGCAAATCATCTTTTCCGCATCGGCGCGGTTAATTTCGCCGGTGCGCGCCATCCATGCGGTTTCGCCACCCTCGAAATGGTTAAACACGCAGTAACACCACGCCCAATCGGGGTTATCGCAAAAAGCACGTGTATCGAAGAAATGAAGATAATCCCGCACGGTTTCCGCGCTGACGGGAGATATCATAAGTACCATTTACAGTTCCTCCCGATGGTATATTTGTTTTATTGTATCATTGCCCATGCAGAGTGGCAATTGGGCGTACATAAAGAAAGGCCGCGGCCTGATATTCATTTTTAATGTAAACCGGAAGCATCAGATATGATTGGTTAAAATGTAATAAAACATCCATGCCGTCCCTGTCAGAAAGGGTAGTATATTCTTTGCAGCATTGCGCACTATATATATTTTGCATAGCTGCATGGCGCTGTTTTTGCTTAATTCCGCTGCGCTAAATGGCGTCAGTATCCTTTGCTTGTTATACGCTGTTTTTAATCGCCATTATTTTAGCATACACCTGCGAGATTCGGGTACGCAGTGTGTCTTCCAACTGCTGCCTGGTCATAGAGTTGGCGTCCATCTCTTCTATTTTTGCTAACTGCTCACGCAGTTGAGCCAATAGTTTTTGCAGTTCTTGAAGCATGTTTTTATTGTCCGGCGTTTTTTCGACGCTTCTCATGCTCATAACTGATGATACCGGCGATATATTCAACATTCTCACTTCCTTTCCCTTAGAGTAGACTATTCATTATCTATATCGGATGAATTTCATAGTGGGTTTAATGCTTTGCGCAAAAAAATAAAAAATATTTTTGAGCAGAATAAAAAAACCTCGTTTCCGAGGTTTTCATCTTATATTATATTGAAACATCGATAATGCCGCCGGGGCCTTTATTTTTGCTTTCTGCAGGCTTTGCCTGCGGTTGCGAGTCATTTTGCTTCACCGACGGTATCTTTTCCTGCACCTGAGTGATCTTTTCTTTGAGCATTTCGATCATCTGCGGCTTGATCTCGGAGTCCGTATCGCTATCTTCCCACTGTTCAAGCTGTTTTTGCAGCTGCTTAATCTGATTCTGCGGGTCTGACAACTTATCGCCGTAACCTGCCGCAATCGTCCTGTAATCACCCGAGGATAATCCGGATATGCCCATTCGCTCACCCCCACTATCGGCTGTATACTATTTCGGGATTTTCCGCGATGAAGTTAAATCATATATACCCGCTTTTTGATGTGTCAAACCAAAACATAAAAGCAGCCGGCAAATCGCCGGCTCATATTTATGATAAATTCCCCTGCATTAATTAGGTTAAAAATGCTGCGGCTCCCGGGCCGACACATGCATGGCGATGGATTGCCTTTCCGGCAACGGACCAATACCCTCAGTAAAGGCAATGATAAAGACGATTAATGCACATAAAAAACCGCTGGCAAACGAATTTGCCAGCGGCCTGACCGGCTGCGGTAAGGCAGCCGGTATTAATGCCTTCGGGTATGTTATTTGACTTCGCAGGTAGCACCGACTTCTTTGAACTTCTCGACGATGCTCGCAGCTTCTTCCTTCGGCACGCCTTCCTTGACGGTGCTCGGCGCACCATCGACGACGTCTTTGGCTTCTTTAAGACCAAGGCCGGTAACTTCGCGGACGACCTTGATGACCTTGATTTTCTCAGGGCCGACATCCTTTAAGAGCACGTCGAACTCCGTCTTTTCTTCCTCAGCAGGAGCGGCGGCGGCAGCGCCCGCAGCCGGGCCGGCGGCAACCGCCACAGGAGCGGCGGCGCTCACGCCAAACTTATCCTCAATGGCCTTTACGAGCTCGGAGAGCTCCAATACTGTCATTTTCTCGATGGCTTCCAACATTTCCTGAATGTTCATTTTTATAATCCTCTCATCATTTTTAAATTAATATCGGCGCGTCCTTTACGCCTGCTTTTGTTCGATAACCGCGTTTAGTGCGTATCCCAGCTTGCAGATGATACCCGACAGGCTTCTTGCAAGGCCGGAGATCGGCGCATTCAGCGTCCCGGCGAGCTGTGCGATCAGCTGCTCTCTTCCCGGCAGCTGCGCGAGGCTCTCCACGCCCTTGGCACCTATCACCTTGGTTCCAAGAATGCCCGACTTGATCTCAGTCTTTTTGACCTTTTTGACGAACTCCACGAGCACCTTGGCAGGCGCTACCGGATCAGCATAGCCAAACGCTACGGCCGTCGGCCCCGAAAGATATTCTTCGAGCCCTTTAATCTCCAGCATGTCCGCGGCACGCGTCAGCATGGAGTTCTTGATCACATGGTATTCCACACCCGCAGCGCGGAAGCTGTTGCGCAGTTCGGTGACCTCGGATACCGTCAGCCCGCGGTAATCATAGAATATCATGCCCTTGGCGCGTTCCATCTTATCCTTGATATCCAGCACGACCTGTTTCTTTGCCTCTATGGCATTACCCAAATTGTTTCACCTCCCATACCTTTAATTGAGGTAAATCAAAAACCCTTTTTGCACGGGAAAGCCGCGCAAAAAGGGTTGCTTTTTGAAACAAGGCTCTCCTCGACAGGATATTTAAGCACGATCTGTGCCCCTGTTGTCTTCGGCAGGACGAGTATTCAATTTACCGTACTATTTTAACAGCGGCAACGCCGCGTGTCAACTAAATAAACCGCAGCGGGTTTACTTTAATTCCCGGCCCCATCGTGGACGAAACGACGACACTCTTTAAATACGTGCCTTTCGCCGCAGACGGTTTGGCCTTGATCACAGCTTCCATCAGCGCGGAGAGGTTTTCCTGCAGTTTCTCTTTGCCGAAGCTCTTCTTGCCGATGATGACGTGAACGATGGACGTCTTATCGACGCGGTACTCCACCTTACCGGCTTTAATTTCCGCGATCGCCTTGGCGATATCGCGCGTGACTGTGCCGGACTTGGGATTCGGCATGAGGCCTTTAGGCCCGAGCACGCGCGCGATCTTACCGATCACGCCCATCATATCCGGAGCTGCCACGCAGACGTCGAATCCGAACCAGTTTTCCTTCTGAATCTTCTCCACATACTCTTCGCCGCCGACGAACTCGGCACCGGCTTCCTCGGCTTCTTTGGCAAGATCGCCCTTGGCGAATACGAGCACGCGCACGGTCTTGCCCGTGCCGTGCGGCAGCACGATCGCACCGCGCACCTGCTGGTCGGCATGGCGCGGGTCAACCCCTAAGCGTATGGATACTTCGATGGTTTCATCAAACTTGGCTTTTGCGGTATCTACCGCAAACTGCAAAGCTTCGCTCGGATCATATAAACTTGTCTTGTCGAAAGCCTTTACGCTTTCGAGATATTTCTTTCCTCTTTTCATGCAATCCTCCCTGTGGTTACACGGCTATACGCCTCCCACATTCTCCTCAGTCCACAACCTCGACGCCCATGCTTCTTGCAGTTCCTGCAATCATGCGGGCGGCGGCGTCCACGCTGGCGGCGTTAAGATCGGGCATTTTGGTTTCGGCGATCTCTTTGACCTGCGCTTTGGTAATCTTACCAACCTTCTTGGACCGCGGCTCACCGCTGCCCTTCTCAAGGCCGGCGGCCTTCTTGATGAGCACGGGTGCGGGCGGCGTCTTCATGATGAACGTGAACGTTCTGTCCGCGTACACCGTAATGACAACGGGGATGATGTATCCTGCCTGTTTTGCCGTCTTCTCGTTGAACTCCTTGCAAAAGCCCATGATGTTAACGCCGTGCTGTCCGAGCGCGGGGCCGACGGGCGGTGCTGGAGTCGCTTTGCCTGCAGGTATCTGCAGTTTGACGTAACCTGTAATTTTTTTCGCCATGGTTACTCCTCCTCATGTTTATTGTGGTACAAGCGGAAATCGGGTACTGCAGAGACTGCAGCCATGTTCCTCCCACTTGTCTTAAAAAGGCTAAGCCTTTTTATATGCGTTTGATTTGTACAAAGTCGAGGTCTACGATTGTGTCGCGCCCGAACATGGACACCACAACCTTGACCTTCTGTTTTTCGGGCTGAACCTCTTTGACGACGCCGACAAAGCTCTCGAGCGGCCCCGATGTCACCATCACGTTTTCGCCCACCTCGACATCAAGCTTAATCTGCACGTTCTCGACGCCCATCGCGCGGACTTCCTTATCGGTTAAGGGAATAGGCTTGCTGCCCGGCCCCACGAAACCCGTAACACCGCGCGTATTGCGCACGACATACCACGTTTCGTCGTCAAGTATCATCTTGACCATCACATAGCCGGGATACATCTTCTTCATGACGTGCTTCTTCTTGCCGTTCTTCATCTCGATGGTTTCCTCCATCGGGACTTTCACCTCAAGAATTACGTCCTCGAAGCTGCGGTTGACGATAGCCTTTTCGAGGTTTGCCTTCACCTTGTTCTCGTAGCCGGAATAGGTGTGCACGACATACCAATAAGGCTTATCCGTCTTCTCCTGTTTGATGAATACGCCGACCGGGCCTTCGTTTCTTTTATTCTCAATGTCCCCATCAGGCGCTTCCACTACGCCTTCAGGTCTGATTTCATCCGACATATTTGCGTCGCATCGCCGCATGGCGCGGCATTTGCACTCCTTATTATTTCAGCACAAGACTGAACAGGCTCTGAAATCCATAATCGAGCAGGCCGACGATCACCGCAAGCACGACAATGAACGCGATTACCGCACCGGTGTACTTCACGAGTTCTTTAAAGGACGGCCACGTAACCTTTTTCAGTTCGGAATACACGTCCTTAAAAAACCGCGCAGGGCTCTTGCGCTTTTTCTTGTTGGCAACCTTGGCCGCTTTCTTTTGCTGCTCCAGTTTCTCTTTACGGTCGTTGCCGAGTAACTTTGTTTTCGCCATTACCCTCACATCCTAAATGTTTAATAAATTGCCCAAAGGTATACGGTTTATACTATTTGGTCTCCTTGTGTTCGGTATGTTTCTTGCAGAAACGGCAATACTTCTTCATCTCTAGCCTGTCAGGGTCGTTCTTCTTATTCTTCATAGTATCATAGTTTCTCTGCTTGCACTCGGTGCAAGCGAGCGTGATCTTGGTACGCATGGCTTTACTCCTTAAGCTGTTCTTACAGCGTAATCTAAAAAAGGCCTCGCGGCCTTCTATTTAGCACACCATAGGTTAATTTATCATACCGCGATGGGATTGTCAACGATTTTGCGGTTGATTGTGAAATCATTTGGAGTTTTTTCTGATGCTGTACCATTGCAGTTCAGTTCGAGTATGAAGTATTTCAGTCATTCGTTTCCGTATCCGATTAAATTCTTTACCGCTTCACCGGCCAGCATGAGCCCCGCAACCGAAGGCACGAACGATATGCTCCCCGGTATCTGCCGCCTTACCGTACATTTTCTCTGTGTGCCGGGCGGATAAACGCAGTTGTCGTTGCAGCCCATTTCGCTCTCCTCACGCGGCTTGATCGCCTCCTCGCGCGAGTAAACGACCTTGAGCGATTCGATTCCCCTTTTCTTAAGCTCGCGCCGCATCACCTTGGCGAGCGGGCATACGCTCGTTGCATAGATATCCGCCACTTCAAACCGCGCAGGGTCTAGCTTATTGCCTGCGCCCATGCTGCTGATGACCGGCACACCCGCAAGATATGCCCGCTCAATCAGCGTAAGCTTGGACGATACCGTGTCGATCGCGTCTACAATGTAGTCATATAAAGACAGATCATAATCCCCCGCGGTTTCGGCGGTATAGAAGCACGCGTGCGCCTCTACCTTACAGTCCGGGTTGATATCGAGTATGCGCTCCTTCATGACTTCGACCTTTTTTCTCCCCACAGTGCTGCGTACCGCAATGAGCTGCCGGTTGATGTTGGTCAAACAGACCGCGTCGTCGTCAAAAAGCGCAAGCGTACCGACGCCGCACCGCGCGAGCGCTTCCGCCGCAAAGGAGCCCACACCGCCGATGCCAAACACCGCGACCCTGGAACGTGACAGTTTCTCCATCGCTTCCCTGCCGATCAGCAGCTCCGTTCTCGAAAACGCGTTCATCCTTTCACCACGGCGACCGCTTCGATTTCGATGAGCACGTCCTTGGGCAGCCGCGACACTTCGACACACGTCCGCGCGGGGTACGGCGCGGTAAAATACCCTGCGTATACCTCGTTGATCTTTAAAAAGTCGTTCATATCCTTGATAAACACCGTTACTTTTACCGCGTCGGCAAGCGACGCGCCCGCTGCTACCAATACTGCCTTGACGTTCTCCAACGCCTGCGCGGCCTGTGCCTCTACGCCCTGCACGATGGCGCCCGTTTTTGGATCGACCGGGATCTGCCCGGAGGTAAACACCAGCCCTCCTGTTTTGATGCCCTGCGAATACGGACCGATTGCCTGGGGCGCTCCGTCCGTTTTGATCTCCGCTATACTCATTTTTCTAACCTCATATTTTTTTGTCTCGTAAACCGTCCGTGTACGCCGGGCTCACCCCGCATGCAGCTGATCGGCTTCTATAAAAAATTGATACTTCAGACCTTCAAATCAGATTGCTATGAGCCTCCCGTACACGCCTATCGTCCCTTCTCGCTCACATGGATCAGCCCCTGGTCGAATATCCTCTTGACATGCTCATCGTCTAAAGAGTAATATACTGTCTTTCCGTCGCGGCGGAATTTCACGAGCCTCGCCTGTTTCAATAGCCTCAATTGGTGCGAAATCGATGATTGCGACATGCCGAGCAGGCTCGCGATGTCGCAAACGCACATCTCCGCTTCGAACAGCGCCCATAGAATCCGAATGCGCGTGGTATCGCCGAATAACTTGAACACTTCCGCGAGCTCGTACAACTCCCCGATGGGAGGCATCACCGCTTCCACTCTTTTTACTACGTCCGCATGGATAATATTACATTCGCACCTGTCCGCACCAATACCAGCCACAGGCCTGCCCCCTTTCACATGAATAAATGAACACATGTTTTATATTAGGCATGCCCGCATCAACTGTCAAGATTGTTAACGGATTGATCAAAAAATCAGCTGCCGCGGACATTTGCAAAAAGCGCGGACAGCTTTCGCCTCCGCGCCTTATTTTACACATTATCAGCGATAAAACCGATCAGTTTCTCGGTATCCTCCCAGCCGAGGCACGCATCGGTAATGGACTGGCCGAACACGCTGCCACCCACCTCCTGCCGTCCTTCGACGAGATAACTTTCGATCATGAAGCCCCTGATAATGCCCGCCAGCACGGGGTCGTACCGGCGGCTCAGCAGTACCTCGCGCGCAATGCGAGGCTGCTCAAAAAAGCGTTTGCCCGAGTTGGCGTGGTTCGTATCGACGATCACCGCGGGATTACTAAGCCCCAGCGCAAGATATTCCTGCGAAAGGCGGCTCAAATCCTCATAATGGTAGTTGGGTGTGCTGACGCCGTTTGCGTCCACGCTGCCGCGCAGCACCGCGTGCGCGTACGGGTTGCCCGTCGTCACAACTGCCCAGCCGCCGTAAATGTAGGTATGCGCCATCTGCGCGGCGCGAATCGCGTTGAGCATGACGGAGAGGTCTCCGCTCGTGGGATTTTTCATACCTACTGGCGTATCCACGCCGCTTGCGGTAAGCCTGTGCTGCTGGTTTTCCACCGAGCGTGCGCCTACCGTATTGTACGCGAGCACGTCCGCAAGGTACGCGTAATTTTCCGGGTACAGCATTTCATCCGCAGCGGGCAGGCCGTAATCGCTGAGCGCGCGAATGTGCAGTGCGCGGATTGCACGCACGCCTTCGAACAGATCGGCGGCTTTGCCCGGGTCCGGCTGGTGCACCATACCCTTATAGCCTTCCCCTGTGGTGCGCGGCTTATTGGTATAGATGCGCGGTATGATCAGTATACGTTCGGCGACCTTCTCCTGCACACGCGCGAGCCGCTCGATATACGCGCATACGGAATCCTCATTATCCGCGCTGCATGGGCCGATGATCAGCAGGAACTTTCCGCTGCCTTCAAACGCCCGCTTGATTTCTTCATCCCTGCGCTGCTTATTGCGCTGCACCTTTTCCGGCAAAGGCAGCGTTTTCAGCATCTCCTCCGCCGCCGGGATCTGTTTGATTCGTTGCATACTCATTCGTTTCTCTCCGCTGAGCCAGAATTTATTCCATTATAGCACAATCGCAAGGGACATACACAAAATACAAATATGGCTGCTTCAAAAAAAGAGCGCCATTGCTGACGCTCTCTGTTTTATTGATTTTATGGCGTTGCGGATACTACGCCGGATTCCGCGCTGTATACCTTCACGCTGCCCACCTTTACGTACGCCCGCACCTTGTAGTAGTACGTCACGCCGGTTGTCAGCTTTGTATTGGTATAGCTTCTCGACTTCGTCGATTTGATCACCGTATACGTACCGCCCGCGGAAGCGGACCTTAGCACCTCATACCCGCTCGCGCCCTTTACCTTGCCCCACGATATCTTGACCTTCGTCGCGCTGCTGCGCACCGCGCCTACGCCCGATACGTTCGCAAATGTCGGCGTGACGCTTGCTGCTGTGGTAAACGCGCTGTACACCTTTTTACTGCCCACCTTTACGTATGCGCGGACCCTATAGTAATAAGTCACAAACGGCGTCAGTTTCGTGTTCTTATACGACGTACTTTTCGTAGATTTGACCAGCGCGAACCCGCTGCTAGGCGATGTGGAACGCCATATCTCATACCCGCTGCGCCCCGACACCTTGCCCCACGATATCTTGACGCCCGTCGGACTGTACGTGGACGCGGAAGCGCTTGATACATCGGCGAACGTGGGTGAAGCGCTCGTGACCGCGGTGAAATCGCTGTACACGCGTATGCCGCTCACCTTGCGGTACGCGCGAACCTTGTAATAATAGGTGACCGGAGCGCCCGTCACCGACGGCGTCAGCTTCGTGTTCTTATACGAGGTACTGCTTGTGGATTTGATCAACACGAAACCGCTGCTTGGCGATGTGGAGCGCCATACCTCATACCCGCTGCGCCCCGCTACTTTGCTCCAGGATATCTTGACGCTCGTCGTACCGTACACTTTTGCCTTTGCGCTCGATACTTTTGCCAGCACGGGCTTGGCGGATAAAACGGAGGAATAATCGCTATATACCTTTTTTCTGCTGACGGTCTTATACGCGCGTACCTTGTAGTAATACGTCGTTCCCGTCTTGAGGCTCTTGTTCGTATAGCTTAAGGATTTAGTCGTTTTCACAAGGCTGTATTTGCCGTTCGTCGACGTCGCACGGTAAAGCTGATATCCGCTTGCACCCGATACAGCACCCCACGAAACCTTGATGCTGTTGTAGCTTGCCGGTGTTACAGCGGACAGTGCGGGAGCCGCCAGAGGCATCTTCACCGTCGGATAGCCGTTCCATGTCGGCGTTGTCCAGCCTCTCATACCGTCTATATAATGAATTGAGAAACTGGCAGCTGCGCCATCAAATACGTAACTGCCAAAACTGCTTGGTGCGTTTGCTGCGAAATATGCCTCGGACAGGCTCGGGCACGCGCAAAATGCCCAGTCTTCAATTGTGGTTACGCTGGCAGGTATGGTGATAGCCGCTAATTTACCGCAGTCCATAAAAGCACCAAAGTCGATTATCAGCACGCCGTATGGAACGGTAACGCTCGTTAGCCCGTCGCAGTTAACAAAAGCGTAAGCGTCAATCTCATCTACGCTCGCCGGAATCGTGACGGCAGTCAGCTTAAAGCTGCTTTCGAACGCTCCAAAGTCAATGTATTGGACAGTAGTCGGTATAGAGTAGGATGTACTCGCATTGCCCGCAGGGTATTGCACCAGATGCTTGCCATCCTTGCTCAAAAGCACGCCGCCTACACTTTTATAGTGTGTGTTGGAAGCGCTGACGTTGATCGCGGTCAGCTTGGCGCAGCCTCCAAAAGCGGTCATCCCGATATCTTCGACAG
>CAZLRM010000031.1:0-12545 GCA_964561895.1 uncultured Christensenellaceae bacterium
AGCCTTCAGCCGGAATATACCCCGAGGCCAGCATCATTGCGGCAAGAACGAGTTCCCCGACCACGATAATATAAATCAGGTAGATCTTCCTCAGCTTATTCTTTTTCATCTTTCCCACCGTCCTCAAAGAAAAATATGTCTTCGATCGCGCAGCCGAATACCTTGGCCAGCGCGTGCGCAAGGCCGATGGACGGGTCGTACTTTCCCGTCTCTATCGCGTTGATCGCCTGCCTTGATACGCCTGTACGCACCGCCAGCTCTGCTTGTGTGAATCCCTTCGCTTCGCGCCTTTCACGCACATCGTTTTTAATACCAGACACCTCTCTCATGTAAGGTTTACTTTACATCCATTTTAGCTTATTTTTGCGGCGTGTCAAGTATACTTTACACCATTCGCCATTCTTTTTTTCCGATGCGCTTTGAACGCATTGTGAACAAGCACAGCCAAGTGTATAATAAATTTGTTTATATCCCAAATCAATAAATTATACAGGAGAACGTGGTATGAGGATTTATGGAAAAATCGCGGCGGTATTGTTGGCATTTCTGCTTGTAACGGCTTTCGCGGCACCGGCTGTATGCGCGCAAGCTTCGGATCCCGGTTCCATCCGCATACTTTTTACGCACGATATGCACGCTTCTCTGGAACCCGCTAAAGCAGCGGACAAAAACGGAAACCTGTCCGAGGTCGGCGGGTTTGCGCGGCTGTATACCGCGATCAAAGAAGCGCGGGCGGACGATGCTGACAGCACGCTGCTCGTGGACGCGGGCGACTACACGATGGGTACGTTGTTCCAGACGGTGGAGTGTACGCAGTCCCCGGAGCTTAGGCTTATGGGCATGATGGGCTACGATGCGGTTACTGTGGGAAATCACGAGTTTGACTATACCATCGAAGGCTTTGCGAAAAGCTTAAACGCCGCCGCACAGAGCGGTGAAACGCTGCCCGCTTACGTGACATCCAACATCGCGCTGCCAAAAGGTGAGCCTAAAGCGGACGCGCTGCGCGAAGCGATGCAAAATTACGGCGTCAAGGAATATACCGTCGTCGAAAAAAGAGGCTGCCGGATCGGCATATTCGGCGTGCTGGGCGAGGAGGCGGCGAATCTCGCGCCTATGTCCGCGCCCGCCGTGTTTGAGGATGTTCAGGAAACCGCCGAACGCCTGGTACGGGTATTAAAGGAACAGGAAAAGGTTGATCTCATCGTCTGCCTGTCCCATTCCGGTACGAATGAAGATTCCTCCAAATCGGAAGACGAGCAGCTTGCCAAGGCCGTACCCGGCATCGATGTGATCATCAGCGGCCATACGCATACCATACTTGATCAGCCCGTCGCCGCGGGCAATACGATCATCGCGTCTTGCGGCGCGGACAGCGCTTACCTCGGTTCGCTCGACATCGCCCTTGAAGGCGGCGTCTGGAGCGTGCAAAATTACGCGCTGCGCCCGATCGACGCTTCCATTACGAACGACGAGGCGCTTGCCGGAAAGGTGATGGTTTTCAAAGGGCTCACCGATGAATACCTCGCGGACTACGGTTATACCGGCGACGAGGTCATCACTAACTCGCCGTACCAGTTTGAAAACATCAATACAATGTTCTTAACTCCCGGCGACTACGCACTCGGCGATATCACCGCGGATTCATTCCTTTACACCGTTAAGCAGGCGGAGGGGGAAAGCTATGAGAACGTGGATGTGACAGTCGTACCGGTGGGTACCATACGCGCAACGATCCACAAAGGCGACGTCACCGTCTCGGATGCGTTCAAGATACTGTCGCTCGGCACCGGCCCGGACGGGCTGACCGGCTACCCGCTGATCTCGGTATACCTCTACGGCTGGGAGCTTCAAAACCTCTGCGAGGTCGACGCTTCCGTGGCAGGGCTTATGGGCGATGCGCAGCTCTATTTTTCGGGCCTTCGCGCCACATATAACCCGAACCGGCTGATTTTCAATAAAGTTACGGATGTAAAGCTGCTCCACGGGAATAAAACGCAAGAAATCGAATCGGAAAAGTTATACCGCGTGGTATGCAGCCTCTATTCGGGCCAGATGCTGGGATACGTCAAGGAAAAATCTTTCGGCATACTCTCGCTGACGCCCAAGGACAAAAACGGCGAAGCCGTAACCGATTTCAATAAACAGATCATCTATACGCAAGACGGCAGCGAGATCAAAGAGTGGCAGGCGGTTGTATCCTATCTCTCGTCGTTTGCAGAGCAGGACGGAATAAGCGGCGGAAGCACTATTCCCGAAGCATACGCCGCGCCGCAAGGCCGTAAAGTCGCCGATACCTCGGGCGGGATTTGGGGCATACTGTCTCACTTCAACGGTTTCGCATGGATCGCGCTGGGTGTCGTGATTTTCCTGATCGCGGTGCTCGTGCTGGTTCCTCTGCTGATCGTGCGGGGCGTAAAAAAGCGCAAAGCGCGCCGCGCTGCCATGGCTGCGGCAGCATAGTATGGTCTGATAGGCAAATGGATTCATAATTTCGGGTATGCTTGTAAAAGAGCGATTGTTTTTGTACAATAAAACGCAAATCATAAAAGGACGATATATGGAAAACTGGATAAAAAAATCTGCAATATTTTTATCGAGCCAGGGGCTATCTCTGCTTGGCTCGTCGTTGGTGCAATACGCAATTATGTGGCACATTACGCTCTCGCAGAAGTCGGGCTCAATGATGATGCTCTCTATACTATGCGGATTTCTGCCGCATTTTTTCTCTCGCCCTTTGCGGGAGTATGGGCGGACAGATTCAGCCGTAAAAAGCTGATCATTCTATCCGACGGGTTTATCGCAGCCGTTACGCTTGCCACCGCATTGGTTTTTCTGGCGGGAAAAGGTGATCTTTGGATGTTGTTTTTGGTATCCGCTTTGCGTGCTTTGGGCGGCGCCGTGCAAATGCCTGCAATTAACGCCTTCCTGCCTCAAATCGTCCCTCAGGAAAAGCTGACCCGGGTTGGCGGAATCAGCAGCAGCCTGCACTCCGGCATTATGATCGTATCCCCGATGCTGGGAGCGCTGTTGCTTTCGTTTGCTCCGATAGAGATCATATTTTTTATCGACGTGGTTACTGCCGCCGGGGCAATACTGATACTCGCATTTCTGCTGCGCGTGCCGCCGCATGAAAAAGCAAAGCGGGCGCAGACCACCGGTTATTTTAAAGATATGGGGCTTGGACTGAAATATATATCCGGCCACGGTTATGTAAAACGGTTTTTTATGTATTGCGCTGTATTTTATATCGTTGTTGCGCCCACGGCTTTTTTAACGCCGCTGCAGGTAGTCCGCAGCTTTGAAGGCAAAGAGTGGCACCTCGCTGCGATTGAGGTGGCTTTTTCAGCAGGTATGATCATAGGCGGCCTCCTGATCGCTTCGTGGGGAGGTTTTAAAAACAGGGTGCATACGATGGTAGCGGCATCCCTGATATTCGGAGTCTGCGCGTTTGCGATAGGGGTGGTTCCTGTATTCTCATTGTACCTTGTTTTCATGGCGATCATGGGGCTCGGTATGCCTGCATTCAACACGCCTTCAACGGTTCTGCTGCAGGAGAAAGTTGAAGGTGAATACCTTGGGCGCGTATTTGGCGTATTTGGGATGATAGCGACTTCACTGATGCCGCTCTCAATGCTGTTCTACGGCCCCATTGCCGATGTGGTTTCAATTGAAATGCTGCTCATCATCACGGGGCCGCTGATGACGGCTATGGGATTTTTAATGCTTAAGGACAGGGCGCTGGTGGATGCAGGTAAGCCTCTTATGAAGGAGGAATCTTAATCCGGCTATAAAGAAAGCGCTGATATTTTAGCGCTTCCTCATTCCGGTTCACTCTTCCACCGATATCACGTTTACCGGGCAGTCTTCCGCGGCTTCGGCGGCGGCGTCCTCCTGTTCCTCTGGCACCACATCCACGTATACCTCAGCCAGCCCATCTTCCGCCATGCGGAACACCTCGGGGCACGTATCGGCGCAAAGCCCGCACGCGATGCATCCGTCCCGGTCAATCACTGCTTTCATCGCTTTCCCTTTCATAAACAAATGATAGCTTATTTTACCCTCACCGCGTGTGAGTTATGCATCCTTGGGCGTTGGCTGTAACACTTTCAGCGGCTCCTTGCTGCCGCTGGTGCTGTCCAGCCTGCGAAGTTCCTTTAAAAATGATACGCTGAGCAGCGCGGCAACCGCCGTTGTCAATATATCGGCAACAGGCTGAGCGTAGATGTAGCCGTCAAAACCAAACAGGCGGTTCAATATGAACAGCATCGGAATGTAGAGTATGCACTGACGCCCGAGCGATATCAGCATCGCCTTTACAGCCCTGCCGGTAGCCTGAAACGTCGTCATCAGCGTCATCTGCATGCCGATGAAAGGCGCGCCCCAGCAAAAGGCGTGCAGTATCTTCGTGCCCGCGGCAATCACGGGCGGATCGTCCGTGAACGCCATGACGAAGCTGTGCCCGAGCAGCGCGAACATCAGCGTAAAAAAGCAAGCGAGCGCGGTATTGTAGAGCATCGTGGTTTTGAGCCCGCCGATAAGCCTATGGTAGTTCCTCGCGCCGTAGTTATAGCCCGCAAACGGCTGATACCCCTGGGCCATGCCGATCATCAGCATGATGCATACGCTGTGCACGCGCATCTGTGCGCCGTTGCCCGCAACGACCGCGTCGCCGTACCGGCTGGCAAAGACGTTCGCGAGAATCATGGAAAAGCCCATGATCATTGTGCTGACTGCGGACGGTACGCCGATTTTAAGCGATTCGCTAAATATCCTCGCAGTGGGTTTAAAATCCCGCGGGCGGATGGAAAGCAGCGTCTTTTTGGAGCAGAAGTGCAATATGAAATACCCCGCGCCCAAAGCATTGCCGATCACCGTCGCCCATGCCGCGCCCGCTACGCCCATGCCGAATCCGAATATGAATATGGGGTCTAATATGATGTTGCTGAGTACGCCGATGACGATACCGATCATCGACTTCGCCGTAGCGCCCTCGCTTCGCACCTGCCCCGCGAGGCTCACCTGCAGCATCGGCAGCACGCTGCACGCCGCGATGATCCTGAAGTATTCGAGGGTAGGCGCAAACGTATCATCGCTCGTACCGATCAGTCTCACCAGCGGAGCGCTGAAAACCGACATCAGCACCGCCACCGCGACGCCCACCATGACGGACGTATAGAACGCTACCGAGTTGGTGTGCTTCGCTTCTGCGTAGTCCCTCTCCCCCAGCTTGCGCGAGATGTAGCTCGCCGAGCCGACCGCAAATATGTTGCCGAACGACTGTATCGCCATAAACAGCGGCGTCGCAAGCGTGACCGCCGCGAGCATATCCGTATTGCGCAGCAGCCCGATAAAGAAAGTATCCGTTAAGTTATATATTACCTGTACGGCCATGCCGAGCATTGTCGGCAGCGCGAGGCGCAGTATCGCGCTTTTTACAGGCGCGCTTTCCATAAGTTCGAGCCTTCTTTTATCCATTCGATGCCTCCGATAGTAATGCTTTTCGCTTGTGCCGACGCGTATGCGACGCTTGCCGCATCATCGGCAAAGTTCATCTTATTCGTATAAAAATTTATTGTCAACATCTGAGCAAACATTGCCTGAAATCTGATGTATGTCTTGACACAATATCGCGTATATACTATAATCAAGCAAATGTTTTTGCACTGCATATCAATCTACAGTACAAAACTGAGCAGGCGATGAACCTTTTGGTTCATGGGGCCGGGCTGCGTTTGCGTGGCAGCAGATGAAACAAGACACATCTGCGGGACAGTTGGGTGTTCCGCTGGTGTGTTTTTTTAACCTCTTCCGGAATACGATAAACAGCGTGGACAAAAGCATTCCATATCATGCAATTGCGGGAGCTTTTAGAAGATGAAAAAAGACGAAGGCGCAAGAATTATAATGATATGCCTGCTGTGCAATATATTTTTGGCCGCGCTCAAAGGCACGACAGGACTAATAACGGGAAGTGAAGCGCTCACTGCGGATGCTGTCAATTCCGCGGGGGATGTTTTAAGTTCTCTCGTGGTGCTGTTTGGCGTGCGTTATTCGCTAAAAGCATATGACGAAGGGCACCCTTACGGGCATGGGAAAATGGAAGCGCTCGTATCGATGATCGTTGGCATCATCATACTCATCAGCGTCGTTTTGCTGCTGAAAGACGTTTTCACAACCATATCCGCTCAGACTGTTGCCCGGCCCAGTTTCTTCGCACTGGGTGCCGCTGTAATTTCAGTCGCAGTTAAATTGGTAATGTACAAGATCACATTTGCCGCGGGAAAACGTCTGAACTCCATCGCCGTCATCACCAACGCCAAGGACCACCGAAATGATATTTATGCGACGTCGGGTACAATCACTGCGATATTGCTTGCGTTTATCGGTCAATATTTCAAAATCAATATTCTGTCGCTGTATGCCGAGCCTGCGCTGGCCGCAGTGATGAGTATTTTTATTACGAAAACAGCGATCGAAATATTAACCGAGTCGAGTAAAATGCTGCTGGATGCGGCGCCCGACAAGCAAACGGTAGCCCGGATCCGGGAGATATCGTCCGCTGCCGAAGGCGTTAAAAAGCTGAACTGGGTCAAATGCCGCAGGATGGGCCGCGGTCTTTTGGCGGATATTGCGATTGAGGTTTCCGGCCGCATCACCGTAGAGGAAGGCCACGGTATCGGCGACGCCGTCAAATTCGCCATCATGTCCGAATATCCCACCGTATTGGATGTCGTGGTGCATATCAACCCGCAGCATGGCGATTCAGACAGCGAAGAATAATAACTTTTTCGCGATGAGCATCAGGGTTTGATGCATTCATGGCTAAACCGTTACCGGCTGTACTTTTTCAGCCTTCCCAGATCATAAACGGGTTCCTGCGCACGCTTCGCGCCCTCCCCCATCACACCCGCGCTGATGAGCAGCTTGGTATGCTTGCTCTGCAGTTTGGATTCGTCGCACTCCTCCCAGTATCGCTGTACAAAAAGCTCCGCTTTAGCGACGACCTCCGCGAGATCGGCGTTGGGCAGAACACGTGCGCTCCGCTCATCCGCCGCGCTCACATACCCCATGCGCCACAAGCGCAGCGTTTCGCGCGTAATCCCAAGCTTGATGCACAGCCCCGATACGCTGTAGCGCCCCGTCCCCGCCGCTTCGGCAAGGTACTCTTCGATGCGCGATTGTATCGTACCTAAATCGATCTGGCACTTTCCATCCAATGCAATCATGTAAGACAGGCCCTGCGATCCTGTCATACCCTGCCCGCTGACGCGTTTTGCCCTGCTCATATAAATCCCTCCGTTTTTATGCAACACTAAATCCAATATACTCTCCGCAGCGCTCAGATATTAAAAAAAATGTTGACAAATATATCGGCATCCGATATATTATATCGTATCACGATATATCGTGTAACGCTATAACGTTTAACGATACAGGAGGGAACTATGGCGGAAGCAACAGGGGCGCTAACCGAATCGGTATATTACATATTGATCGCGCTGTACCAGCCGCTGCACGGCTACGGCATTATGCAGCGCGTAAACGCACTCAGCAGCGGGCGCGTAGCGCTGGGGGCAGGCACGCTCTACGGCGCGTTATCCACGCTGGTGGAAAAAGGATGGATCAACCCATACGACAGCGATGCGGGAAACCGCAAGAAAGAATACGCGATCACGCCTAAGGGGCGCGCCGCGGTGGAAACGGAAATCAGAAGGCTTGAAGAACTGCTCGCCAACGGGCGCAGCATCGCAGGGGGGACAATGCAATGAAACAGATCATCAGAAAAGCGTATTGGAATTACGAAAAAGAAGAAAAGTGGCTCAACGCGCTCGCGGCAAAAGGCCTCGCGATGACCGACTACTCCTGGTGCCGCTATGTGCTGGAGGATACGCCGCCCGGCGAATATGTTTACCGCATCGAGCTGCTCGATAAGCTGGCGACGCATCCCGAGAGCCGCAAATACATCGCCTTTGTGGAAGACACGGGCGCGGAATGCGTGGCGACATATCTGCGCTGGGCGTACTTCCGTAAAAAGGCGGCGGAAGGCCCGTTCGAGCTGTTCTCGGACAACACCTCGCGCATTGCGCATTACAAAAAAGTGCGCGCGTTCTGGCTCGGGTTCATGATTATTGAACTGACCGGGTTTGCCACCAACTTGTCCATTGGGCTGACACCGCCCGTATCGCCGATCAATCTGGTATGCGCGGGTGTTCTTGCCCCGTTGTTCATACTGTTTGCGTTCTTTTTCGTAAACATGACGCGACACATCCGCAGGCTCAAGCGCGAACAGAAGATTACGGAGGGATAAATAAGATCAGGTGCGCTGGTTCAACCCAACGCACTTTTATTTTCTTGCTTAGTTCCACCTTTTGTCATACAATGAGAACACAATCGAAGTTTCTGCAAAAAAACGCCACTAATTTGGGGAGCGAACTCATATCCCCTAAGGAGGGCCAATATGAAAACAGCCAGCATGATACTCGGTATCGTCGGAGGCGCGTTAGGGTGCGTATCCGGAATCAGCTTCATACTCATGGGATGCTTTTGGGGCAGCAGCGGGTTTTGGGACTTCGCCGCCGCCGAGGGCTTCCCCGCCGAAATGTTTACTAATCTTTTCTTCACAATGTATCTGATTTTCGGAATACTCGCTTTAATCGCCGGGGGCTTCGGCCTTTCGGGAGGGCTGCTCATCAAACAGAAGGAAAAGACGGCGGGTATATTGCTCGTCATCGGAGCCGCGCTCTCCTTCTCGCCTCTGCTCATACTCGCGGCGATATTCGCTTTTGTTAAAGAAAAAGCGCCCGCGAGTGCATACGGATGCCCGCCGCCCTACCCATACCCGCCGTATCCCCCTTATCCGCCGCAATACCCGCCGTACCCGCCGTATCCGCCTCAGCAGACGCCATCCGCGCCGGCAAGCGGCAGCGGGAATCCGGCAGGCGGCAAGCCTCAGGTTTAGGCGATAACCCAATCTCACACACACAAGGAGCGGCACTGTCCGCTCCTTTCAGCTTGCTGAAAAAGCCTTATGCTTGATTAAATGCTATAAGAGATCCTTGTGATTCCACATAGAAACATGCCTTTTGAAAGGGCCGCCCCTGAGAAAGGCAATAATAAAGATGGGTGATGCACATAAAAACCGCTGGCAAACGAAGTTTGTCAGCGGTCTAAAAGGAGCGGCAATATCCGCTCCTTTTAGCTTTATGACCATCTGGTTCTATTATGCCCCATTGACGAGGGGGTTGTTATTGTCCGCTCCTTGCGCTATTACGCCTTGGTTCTGACCTCTTCCACCACGATGCGCCCCGGCGTGTGTTCCACGACGACGATCTGCGCGCCCTTTTCAATGTACGCGCCCGATGATACCACGCTTTGGCGCGTGCCGCTAATCTCCGCGACGCCCGCGGGCCGCAGTACGCTCAGCGCGATGCCCGTCTTGCCTGTAAGGCTCTCGGTATGCTCGTGGCTCACATAACCCTCCTCGGGCAGCATCCCCTGCTCGAGCGCGAGCTTGCGCAGCAGCCCCAGTTTTTTGAGCAGCAAATATATCAGCGGCAGCCCTACCGCCGCGCCTAAAATCCCTATGCCCAGCACCATGAGAAACGTGGGAAAATCCTTCGCGGCAAATATCATGCCCGCCACAATGCTGACGATGCCCGAAATGCCGAATATCCCGAAGCCCGGCACGGCTACCTCAATACCTAGCAAAATTACGCCCAGCACGAACAGCGCGATGCTCCACCACTCCGCATACCCCGCAATATAGCTGCCCCCGAAGTACAGGCCAAAGAAAAGTATCGCAAGCACACCGAATACGCCGAAACCCGGCGTGAATATCTCGATTCCCATGCAGATGATCGCCGCGATGAACAGTATGCTCATCACCGTGGTGGAGGTTAAAAACTGCGCAGCGAGCACCGGAAAGCTCATATTCTGCGTCAGCACTGCGGCGTCCGCATAGCCCAGCAGGGAAAGCGCCTCGTCCCTGTTCTGCGCCGTGCCGTCCGATATGCCAAGCGAAAGCGCCTCCGAAGCGCCGAGCGTCAGCAGCGATCCCGCTTCTGTCACGCCCTCTATTGCGATGTCCTTATCCGCCATCGCCGCGACAATCTGCGGGTCTCTGCCGCGCGCCTCCGCCGCAGAGGTTAATATGCCGACCCAGGTCGAAAGCGTCTTCTCATCATAGGGGATCGTCTCCGCCGCGCCAATCACCGCGCCGGGAGCCATGATGATATGTTCGCACGATATCGCGATCAGCGTACCCGCCGAAAGCGCGTTGCGCGTGATATAGCAGCTTACCGGCACCTTGGCGCCCAGCAGTATCTGCTTGATGCTGTCCGCTTCGAGTATCTGTCCGCCGTAGGTATCGAGCAGCAGCACCACGGGGCTGCCGGTTTGTTCGGCGCTCGATATTGCGTCCCCGATATACCCCGTCATCGCGGCGTTCACCTCGCCCGTGACTTCAAGCAGCACCACGTCGCTGCTCTCCGCCTGTACGCTTGGCACGGCCGCGAAAAAGCAGATGGCGGCTGCGATCACCGCTGTAAGGCCGTATAATACCCTTTTCATGTGAGCTCCTTTCCGGATCACCCATCCCGACCGATATAACAAAGCCCGAGAGCCTTAAGCCCCCGGGCTTATACGCGAATGTGGATCAGTGCTTTCGCTTGCGAGCCGCTTCCGCCTTTTTCTTTCTCTTGACGCTCGGTTTTTCGTAGTGTTCACGCTTGCGAAGCTCCGCCAGCGTGCCTTCCCGCGCGGTCAGACGCTTGAACCTTTTTAAGGCGTTCTCCAATGATTCGTTTTCGCCAACGCGTATTTCCGCCACTGCTTACCCTCCCTCCCGACTCCTAGGAGGGTTTTGCCCACCAAACGGGAGTTTTTTAACACACGTGTATTATAGACAACAGCGCTATAAATGTCAATAAAAGAGTTCGCATTATGAGAAGCTGAGTTTTCTATTTTTTCTATTCCCAATATTCCACATTTTCGAAATAATCGTTTTCGCTCACGCCGCCGATAACCGCCTCATGCGATTCATTGCGGGTATAGGTGAACCACACATTCCAATTGCTTGTCACCATGCTGTAAAAGTGAGCATTCAACTGAAAGCTGCTGTACAGAAACTATCATTCTTCCTTACGCAGCTTTTGAAGCACATTATTAAAATAATCCGGCAAAGGCGCGTCAAACGTCACGCACTGCCCTGAGGACGGATGGATGAATCTGAGTTGCCCCGCGTGAAGCAACTGCCCGCCCTTGTGCAGCCGCACAGGTTTGGGGCCGTACACCGGGTCTCCCGCGACGGGGTGGGATATGCTGGACAGGTGCACGCGAATCTGGTGCGTGCGCCCTGTTTCGAGCGCCGCCTGAACGAACGTAAAATCGCCGAAGCGTTCCAGTACCGTTACGTGCGTCACCGCGCGGCGGCCGCGCGCATCCACCGCCATCTTTTTGCGGTCACCGCGGCTGCGCCCGATGGGCTTTTCGATATCGATGGCGTCCTCTTTGATGTTGCCGTGCACGATGGCAAAGTACACGCGCCGTGCACTCTTTTCCGCAAGCTGTGCGCACAGCGAAGCATGCGCGGCGTCGTTTTTTGCTACGACGAGCAGCCCCGACGTATCCTTGTCCAGCCGGTGCACGATACCCGGGCGCATCTGCCCCCCGATGCCCGAAAGATGATCCAAACAATGCAGCAGCGCGCCCGCAAGCGTTCCGCCTGCGTGGCCTGGCCCGGGGTGCACCACCATACCCTGCGGCTTGTTGACCACGGCGATGTCGCCGTCTTCATATACGATATCGAGCGGTATGTCCTCCGGCGCAAGCTCTGTTGGCTCCGGCTCGGGCAGCCGCACGGTGATCTCGTCGCCCGCCTGCACTTTATCGCCAGGCTTAGCGGTTTTGCCGTTCACCGTTACGCTTCCTGAGCATATCGCGCTTTTAAGCTGTGTGCGCGATACCGGCAACGATTCAGCAAGGTATTTATCCAGCCGCGAGGCATTTTCTCTCACCGTCAGCCTGATTAGATCTTCCATAAGCGTATTCTATCATCCATCCGCGGCGATGGCAACGATTCGCAGATGGATGCCAAGCAGAGAAACAAAAAAAGCGCCTTTCGACGCTTTTTTGTTGTTTGTTTAATAGCGGTCTTTCCGGGCACGGAAGCAATCGCTGCAGTACACCGGGCGCTCGCCTGTCGGCTGGAAGGGAACCTTGGTCTTCGCTCCGCATTCTGCGCAAGTCGCTTCAAACATCGGGCGGTCGCCTCTCCTCTGCTGCTTCTTCGCCTGGCGGCACTCGGGACATCTTTTCGGGATATTCTCGAAGCCTTTCTCCTGGTAGAATTCCTGTTCGGAAGCGGTAAATACGAACTCGCACCCACAATCCGCACACGTCAGCGTTTTGTCCTCAAACATTTTTTCTCCTTTTTGATTTTCCATGGTTTACAAGATCGAGATGACTCATAACACCGGTTAGGTTGCTGGAACACTACGCAAGGTTAAGACTTTCATCAGCTTCTCTTGACCATTGTAATATAG
>CAZLRM010000032.1:0-6226 GCA_964561895.1 uncultured Christensenellaceae bacterium
ATTGTGAATAAGAAGCTGGTGCTCAGATTCGGCAAGGGAATATTGAAGCTGCTCAACCGTCTCAAGCTCATTCGCCGCATGGAAGAAAAGATCGAAAGCTTTGAGAAGACCATTGAGGATTATCATACCGCTGCCTCCTATATCTCCAAATACAAGCTGCGTGCTTTGGGATCGTTCGTAATTTCGGTCTTCAATTTAGGCTTTTTGTTTGTAATACCGTATCTGATCTATCTGTCCTTTGGATACAGGGGATATAACATATTTGATATATTCGTAATGGAATCCTTTTTATCGCTTGCGGTATCGTTTTTTCCGCTGCCGGGCGCGGCGGGTGCTTCGGAGGGCGGCTTTCTGTTGTTTTTCGGAAGATTTTTTGGTGCTGCGACCGCAGTTGCGATGCTGATCTGGAGGTTTTTAACCTACTACCTGATACTCATCGTGGGCAGCCTGCTTGTGCTGTTTGATGAGGTGTTCTCAATCAGGCGGGCAAAAAGAAACGCAAAAAAGCTCGAAACCGGCGAGCTTTAGCGGCTGAAGAAACCCCTCTTATCGTGAGGGTGCGTAGCGAATTAAGGGGCCGGGCATAGATGAACCATAGCCGGCAATATAAAAAGTATGGTAAGCTGTATAAAATGCTTGGACAACCGGGGTGGCAATGATATAATGAGGACAAAATATAAAGCTGATGAAAAGTTAGGGGTGCTGCAATGGCGGGGCTGATTGTTGTGATTGTGTTGGTGTGTGCGTCTATATTCGTCAACGGCTGGACGGATGCGCCCAACGCGATTACCACCGTGGTATCCACACGGGTACTGTCCCCGAAAGCGGCGATCGGCCTGGCCGCGATATTCAATCTTTTGGGCGTGCTGGTGATGGGTACGGCAGTGGCCGAAACGATCAGCAGCATTATCAGTAATCCTCAGCCCGGCACGGATATTCTGATTACGCTAGCCGCGGCGCAGATCGCCATCGTAAGCTGGGCGGTGGGCGCATGGAAGTTTGGCATACCGACGAGCGAGAGCCACGCGCTGATCGCGGGGCTGACGGGCGCGGCGCTGGCGGGCGGAGGAATCTCATCCGTCAGCTGGGAAGCATGGCAGAAGGTGCTTTGGGGCCTTGGAATATCGTCCGTTCTCGGATTTATCACCGGCTGGCTTGCCACAGTAGGCGTCACAAAAGCGTTTGGCAGTATGAAGCGCCAGACTGCGAATAAGTTCTTCTCTTACGGGCAGATCGTGTCCGCGTCCGCGATGGCGTTCAGCCACGGCGCGCAGGACGGCCAGAAATTTATGGGTGTGCTTGCGTTTGCGCTGATGATGGGCGGCGTGATTCCGAATACCGGGGGATTTACCATTCCGCTTTGGGTTATGGTTGGATGCTCTGTCATGATGGCGATCGGTACGTCGATCGGAGGATACCGTATCATCAAGACGATGGGCATGGACATGGTCAAGATCGAAAAATATCAGGGGTTTTCTTCCGAGATTGCCGCATCTGCCTGCATGATCGCGTCCACGCTGTTCGGAATCCCGTTGAGCACGACGAACACCAAGGGTACGGCGCTGATGGGGGCCGCCGCCGCGAGGCGGATGTCGAACGTGAACTGGGGGATTGTGAAGGAAATGCTGCTGGCATGGGTGCTGACGTTCCCGGCCTGCGGGTTGATCGGATATCTGATGGCGGTGCTGCTGCACGCCATATTCTAATTGGGAGGAAGTATTGATGGCTAAGTCGGAGATGGATTATTTTGATATGTTTGTGAAGGGTGTGCAGTATGCGCTCGATGCGGCAAAAATGCTGAAAGCGCTGCTGGATGACGGCAAGGTGACGGAGCAAAGGATTGCGGCGATCAAAAAAATCGAGAACGATGCCGACAACCATATGCATGCGTTGTGCGAGCGGCTCAATGTGGCGTTTATTACGCCTATCGACCGCGACGATATTTACCGCATTGCCAAGGAGACGGACGATATCACCGACAGCATTGAGCGCGTCGCGAACGATCTGTGGGTGATGCATGTCGATAGAATCACAAGCGACATGCGGCTGATGGGGCAGTATGTCGTGGATGCGTGCGAGATGCTCGTGCAGCTGATGTCCGAGATCAAGAATCATAAGAAGAGCAATAAGCTCTACGAGTACACCGTAGAGATCAACCGCATTGAAGAGCTGGGCGACAAGTGCTATAAGAACGCGATATACGAGCTGTTCGGCAGAGAGAAGGATCCCATCGCATTGATTAAGGAGCAGAGTATATACAAGGTGCTTGAGGATGCGCTGGACGATTGCGAAGATGTGGCGGACTGCGTGGAAAGCATCATCATTACAAAAACCTGAGGAGCTGCATACCCGTATTTTAACGGCATATGACCGGCGGCAAACTGTGTTTGCCGCCGTTTATGTTTCCAGCGTTTTTCTGCAGGATATTTATTTTATCATGTGCCGCGCGTCGCCGTCCGTTTTCCGCTGATTGAGCAGGCCGCGCGCGTGCTTTAAATTTATCGGAATGCCTCGTTATGAATGGGGTTGCGGGGTATGCTGCAAAGCTGGTTTGTGGTAAAATAGCAGCATAATAAGACTTGCGAGGAGACCCAGAAAAATGGAAAGAGAAGAGGCGCTGCAGGCGCTGCAGCAGCATGTGAGGAATAAGAGCCTGCTGCGGCATGCGCTGGCTGTGGAAGCCGTGATGCGTTACTTTTCCGCGTTGTACGGTGAAGACGCGGAAAAATGGGGGATCGTCGGGCTGCTGCACGATATTGATTTTGAGGAATACCCTGGGATGCACTGCCAAATGGTGCGCGCGCTGCTTCCGGGGTATCCGGAGGATATGCTCCGCGCAATTGAGAGCCACGGATTTGGCATCATGAACGAAGTGGAACCGCTGCACGTGATGGAAAAGGTGCTCTACGCCACGGACGAATTAACCGGTCTGATCGCAGCGACAGCGCTCATGCGGCCCGGCCGCAGCGTGCTCGACCTGGAGGTATCCTCCGTTAAGAAGAAGTGGAAGCAAAAAGGGTTCGCGGCGGGCGTAGATCGTGCTCTGATTGAAAAGGGCGCGGAAATGCTGGGTATTGATATGGATGCGCTGATTTCGCACACGATACTCGCGATGCGTACGGTGGCGGAGCCGATCGGGCTTAAGGGCGAACCGCAGCAGGAATAGGAGGAAAAAATGTTTACACAGGTGAATGGCAGGGACTTGGGCGACGTGAAAATCTATGCGCTGAGCACGTGCGGATGGTGCAGAAAAACCAAGGCGTATTTAAGCAGCCATGGCGTGAAATACGCGTATGTGGACGTAGACCTGCTTTCGGGCGAGGCGCTGGCGCAGGCGCGCGCAGAGCAGGTGCGCTTTAACCCGGCGGGATCGTTCCCGACGATCGTGATCGATAACAAAGACTGCATCGTGGGCTTTGACGAGGAAAAGCTGGCCACCCGGTTTGGGGCGTGATATGGAAGAGCGCGTAAAGCAAAGGATGGAAAAGCTCAAAATGGACGCGGCAGCGGGGGGCTACACGCTGAACCCCGATGAGGAATTCGTGGCTGATCTTGCGGAAGGTATGCTGAGAAACGCGGAACGTTATGGCATTGAAAGCTGCCCGTGCCGCTTGTTTGAAGGCGGCACGGAGGATAACCTCGATATCGTCTGCCCGTGCGTCTACCGCGACGACGATCTCGCGGAGTACGGCGCGTGCTTCTGCGCGCTGTATGTCGCCAAGGATCAGCCGGTAAGGCAGGCGCCCGAGCGCAGGCCGCCATTGGTTGAGCGCAAACGAAAAAGTGCTGCGGAACAAAAGTCCGGCGCGATGAAGGAAGCAAGCGAAAAGCAAAGCTTTCAGGGGCTGACGTATCCCGTTTACCGGTGCAGCGTGTGCGGATATCTGTGCGCGAAAGACAACCCGCCGCGCGTATGCCCCATCTGCAAAGCGGGTGCGGAACGGTTCGAGCGGTTTATATAAGCAAATCGATCTGCATGATGACGACGCTGGCAGGCGTACCGTCGATGAAGCCTATGTTGTTCATGACCCCGACGTGCTCTAAACCCATTTTTTCGTGAAATTTAACGGAGGGTGCGTTGCGGCTGTCGATCCAGGCGGTGATGACGCGCAGCCCGTTTTGCCTCGCGCGCGAAAGCAGCGCATGCATCAGCGCGCGGCCTTTGCCGCGCCCCTCGCATCCGGGCGCGAGATAGATGCTGTCTTCGGCGGTGGAGTCATAGCCGGAATGCGGGCGGAAGCGCGAGAGCGAGGCGTAGCCGATCACTTTGCCGTCTTCCTCGGCGACGAGCGCGCAGTAGGGCGGCACGGTATGCTCGCGCAGCCATGCGGGCATAGCGTCCAAACCAATCGGCTTGCGATCCCAGATATACGTGGTATGCGCCCGATAGTGGTTCATGATGTCCGCGATGGCGGGCAGATCTTTTAAATGCGCGTCGCGTATTGTCATAAGCGTCCTTTATAACGATATGGCTAAAAGCTTTGAGCCAATATAACGGCATCAATATACCGCACGGCGCTGTTTACTGTCAAGACGGAGGACAAACATGGAAGAACTGATCACGATGAAATATGAACCGGGCGTGTTGAAATTGCTCGACCAGACGCTGCTGCCCGGGCAGACGGTATATATTGATCTGACGACGGCGGAACAGGCAGCGGAGGCAATTGCTAAACTGCGCGTGCGCGGAGCGCCCGCGATCGGCGCAGCCGCCGCGTATGCGCTGTGCCTTTCGGCGCGCGCCGCGCAGGGGCTGCCGCCCAAGGCGTTTGCGGCAGCTGTCGCGCGTGACGCTGAGCTGCTTGCGGCTTCGCGGCCCACAGCGGCGAACCTGTTCTGGGCTTTGAAGCGTATGAAGGGCGCTGCGGAGCGGTTCGCGGGGGAAAGCAACGCGAGTATCATGGCGGCGATGGAAGAAGAGGCGCGGCGCATCGAAGCGCAGGACGCGCAGATCAACCTCGCGATCGGCGAAAATCTGTTAAGCCTGCTGCAAGACGGGGACGCGGTGCTGACGCACTGCAACGCGGGGGTTCTCGCGACGACGCGCTACGGTACGGCGCTTTCGCCGTTTTACCTCGCAAAGAAACGCGGCATGAATATCCATGTGTTTACGGACGAAACGCGCCCGCTGCTGCAAGGCGCGCGGCTGACCGCGTATGAGCTCATGAAAGGCGGAGTGGACGTCACGCTGATCTGCGACGGTATGGCGGCCACGGTGATGGCACAGGGCAAGGTGCAGGCGGTGATTACGGGATGCGACCGCGTCGCGGGAAACGGCGATACCGCGAATAAGATCGGCACATTGGGCGTCGCGGTGCTCGCAAAGCACTTCGGTATCCCAATGTATATCGCCGCACCCACGCCGACGATCGACCTTGCGTGCAGCACCGGCGCGGGCATCCCCATCGAGCAGCGCGATGCGGACGAGGTGAAGTGCTTTGGTGGCGTGCGCACCGCGCCCGAGGGCGTGAAGGTATATAACCCGGCGTTTGATGTGACGCCCGCGGAGCTGATCAGTGCGATTGTGACGGAGAAAGGCATTGTGAGGCCGCCGTATGGGGCGACGCTGAAGAAGCTGTTTATGTGACACGGCCGGGTGTTTTACGTCCCCCTTCCGTCTCAAGCACGCAATGCGTATTGAGCGCTTGAAGCTTTTTTAGGGGAAGAAAAGAGGCAGCTCGGCGAAGCCGCCTCTATCGAATGCCATGAAAATGCGGTTACGATCAGCCCAGCGTGAGCGTGACCGTGGTGCCCATAGCCACCGTTGTGCCCGTGGTGATCGACTGGGCAGTTACGACATTTATTACGGTGGGGTCATATGTATCTCCTTCGATAAAGGCAAAACGCAGTATGCTGCCATACGCGGTGTTTACTTCAAGCTCTGTCTTTCCAATAAGACCGTCAGGCACCGTCGTCGTCGCGGATTTCACGTATCTCAGCGTGATTTTCGTACCCTGCGTCGTTTCCGTGCCTGCCGCGATGTCCTGAGACCAAACCTCGCCGGGCAGATATGCGGGTTTTGCTTCCTCCTTGAATACCGGGATCAGCCCCGCCGCTTCGCACAGCTTTATCGCGTCCTCGCGCAGTATCGCGTCGCTGTACTTGCCGGTGCCTCCCACAAAATCGGGTACGTATACTACGCTGCCTTTGGAAACCGTGACGCTGATCGTTGTTTTATAGCTGATCTCCTTATTGGCCTGATCTTGATAGATGATCGTGCCTTTGG
>CAZLRM010000032.1:6326-12440 GCA_964561895.1 uncultured Christensenellaceae bacterium
GTTTTATAGCTGATCTCCTTATTGGCCTGATCTTGATAGATGATCGTGCCTTTGGGGGAGCTGCTGACCGTTTCGGTGGAGTTGATCGTAATCCTCGCGCCCTTCTCGTTGTAGCCCTGCGCCCACGTCTGTATCGTGTCGAGCGTCTGGCCTACAAAAGAACCGACTACGATCTTGCTGCCGAGAGAATACGTAAGCTCTATTATCTCGCCCGACTCATAGACGGTATCCGCCTCGATGCTCTGCGAGATAAACGCGCCTGTAGAGTAACCGGAATACTTCTCGATCAGCGTGGCCGTGATGCCCAGCTGCCCCGCCTTGGCGACTGCCGCGCCGCTGGAATAATCCGAGAAATCGGGGACGATGATCTCTTTGCCCAGCGAAACCACGAGCGTGATCTCACTGCCGCGGCTGACCGTCTCCTGCGCCTTGGCGCTCTGCGATATGATGGTGCCCGCCGGTATATATTCGTTGTACTGTTTGTCGATAATCAGCGTAAGGCCTTTCTCGTCCGCAAACGCCTGGCATTCGGGCAGAGACATCGTCTTGAAGTCGGGAACCGCCACCTGCAGCGCAGCTTCGTCCTCCGGCCCCTTGGAAACGACGACGTATATGGGCGAATCGCGCCTCACCGTATCGCCCGTAACCGTTTCGTCGTTGACCGTATAGCTGATAACGCTGTTCAAAGGCACCGTATCGCTGAACTCGGTGGTTTTGCGTACCTTTGCCATGAAGTTTTCTTTCTCCCATTGCTCCACCTCCGCAAGCGTCATCGTTTTGAGATCGGGCAGTTTTACCGTTACGGAGAGATCGTGGCCTTTGGATACGCTGATCTTTACGAAGCCGCCTTTTTTGACGCGCGCTCCCGACGCGATATCCTGAGAGAACACCAGGCCCTCGTCGTACTCGTCGTTAAATTCCTCGGCGACCTGCAGCTGCACGTTGTTGTTGCTTGCCCACATTTTTGCGTCGGCGAGCGTCCAGTTTTTCAGGTCGATCATCTGGGTGCCCTGGTTCAGCAGCAGCATGAGCACGATGATGATCACGATCAGCGCGGCTGTGCCCGCCGCGATGCCGATGATGAGCTTCTTTAAACCGAGACGCGCCGGGGGGGGCGTATCCCCCCGCTCCGGCGCGATAAAGGCGCTTTTCTGCTCGTATTTATATGTCGGCAACGGAGAGTTTCTGACGGCGATCTCCTTGGCAGCTATCTCACTGCTGTCCTTTTTGCCGTAGTTGCTTAGAAAATCATTGTTATCGCTCATGGTTTCTCCTTATCAGTTGGTGATGTCCCGTTTCCTGAAAGTCAGCAGTGAAATCAATACGAAACCTGCCGACAGCACCAGCAGCAGTATTATACCATAGGCGAGGCTGAGCGGCATGCCCATTTGCATCATGATCTGCACCGGGTTGAAACCGGAAGCAACACCGTAGCCGTAGTAGCCATAGTTGGAAGCCGCCACAGGCATGAAGAAGTTGGATATCTGCACATAGGGGATCGGCGTCCACGCAAGCCACTTGCCAAAGGAGTATACGCCATACAGCGCAGGCAGGTAGGTTGCGATAAAGCAGCCCACGTAGCAGATGATAGGCACGATGATCGCAACCGCAATATGCCTTGTGAGCACCGACATCATAAACGCCGCGCAGAACGCGAATATGATGGTCACGCCGCACGCGAAGAACCCGGGCAGGTAGCTGAAGAAGAAGCCCACGCCGCCCGAAACCGTCATGTTGGGGTATGCGTAATCGCTAAAGCCCAGCAGTATGCCGTTTAAGAGCATGTTGATGAGCGCGCACGCGAGGTACAGCGCGAGCAATATGATCAACGCGCCAAAGAACTTGGACATCAGTATCTTCGTGCGCGTCTTCGGGCGGATCATCAGCAGGCGCACCGTACCGGACTGGAACTCGCTCGCGACGAGCCAGCCGCCCAGCAGCACCGCGATGATCGCAATGGCCACGGAGTATACGAGAAAGCCCGACGTGGCGAAGCGCGCGCCGTCCGGTATGTATTTCATATCGGGCTGGTCGGTATCAAGGCAGTTTCTCCCGATCTGGATATCCTCCCTGTACTCATTTTTCTGCTTTTCGGTAAAGGCAATATACTTTTCATATGTGCCGTATTGCTGTGCGGTATAAATATCCTGGCTGAACTGCTCCTCCGTTATGACATAGTAGTTTTTCAGGTTGTTCTCGTTGTTCGAGATATCGTTGATCGCGGTATCCTGCCACACGCCGCTGCCGGGGATGATGGTGTTTTCGCGGCGGTATTCCAGCCAGTAGATCGTGCTCGTCTGTATCAGCTCGATATTATCCCGGTAACGCTGGATTTCAACGCTGAGACTCTCTTCCAGTTCTGGATGAAGTGCGATCTGTTCCTCGGCGCTTTTAATCATATCGTTGAGGTCGTCGATCTGAACGTTCTGCTGGCTGATCATGAGGTCGATGTAGGTTGAAAAGTTGTTGCTATCAACGATATCGTAGAGTTGATTCAGCGTGGATTCCGCTTCGTCGAGCGCGGCGAGCCTGTCTACCGCGGAGATATCGTAGTATTTCTTGTCAAACTGGTCGGAATCCAAGTACAGCCGATATTGCGCCGCTTCCTTGAGCACGGCATGATCTTCCGTGTCTGCGCGCGAGTAAACGAACTGGTCATATAATGCGCTGGTTCCAATCCAGATGAGTTGGAAACGGTAATCTTCGTATGTGGAGATGCTGACCGCGAAACGGCCGTAATATTCGAACTCCGCGTCTAAAAGCTCCAGCGCTAGATCGACCGCCTCGGGCGTCGTGAGCATGCTGCCCTCTTCTGAATAACCGGTGTACGATTGGAGATATTCCTTCTCATACAGTATGCTGCTTAAGTTTCCGTACAGCGGGTTTTCGAATGTGATCGTAGTATCGCCTACCTGAATCGGATCCTGCCCCTCGCCGTAATATCCGCCGCCATACATGGCTTTTTCGGCATAAGCGCCCATCATCGGCATCGGCCCCGGATAATAACCGCCGTTTTTATTATCCGGCTGCAGCGCGGAGATCACCGGCGCTGCGATGCTGCCCGCCAATGCGAGTATCACGAAAATCAATATGAACTTTGAACTTAATATGATCTTTATTTCATTTTTAATCTGCTTTAAGAATCCCATTGTCTGTTCCTCACTTTCCGTTCAGCGTATCTGCGTCTTCGTGCCGGTCGTCATCGAAATAAAATCCTGCTCTAAAGTGCGGTGCTGTTGGTTGACCGCGTACAGGCCGATGCCCATACCCACAAGGTGGCTCACGATTTCGGGTATTTGTGAGCGTTTCATGACGAGCATGATATTGCCGTTTTCCTGGCCGCAGTTGGCGTTTAGGCTTTTAAAGTATGCAAGCGCTTTTTCATTGTCCGTTGTTGAGAACGTATAGCTGTATATTCCGTCGTTGTCGTCCTGCTCCTGCACCTGCTCGATGGTTTTCTCGCCGATGATCACGCCGTTGTCGATGATATAGATGCGGTCGCACATGAGCTCCATCTCGGCCAGCAGGTGGCTCGAGACGAACACGCCCACGCCCGCATTTTTTGAAAGGTATTTTAACAGGTCGCGCAGCTCCTTGATGCCGATAGGATCGAGGCCGTTGGTGGGCTCGTCCAGCACGAGGAGCTTGGGCGTGTGCAGCAGCGCCTGCGCGATACCTACGCGCTGGCACATGCCCAGCGAATAGGTTTTCACTTTATCGTTGATGCGCTGCGACATCTTTACAAGGCTGATAACCTCGTCGATGTGCTGTTCGGCGTCCTTGCCGTACATGGAGGCAAAGTATTTGAGGTTCTGCCTTCCCGTCAGCCGCTTATAGAGGTCGGGATTTTCGACGATGCCGCCCACGTTTTGCATCGCTTTTTCAAAATCGGTGACGATGTCGTGGCCGCAAACGGAAATCTTCCCGGAGGTGATCGTAAACAGTCCCATGATCATCTTGATCGTCGTGGTTTTACCTGCGCCGTTCGGCCCCAAAAACCCTACGATTTCGCCCGGATTCACAACGAGCGATATGTTGTTGAGTATCCTTTTCTTACGGATGACCTTGGTCAGGCCTTCAATTTTAAGCAGTTCCAATTGATAATTCCTTTCCCACCGGCGAGCGGCGCTGGTTTGATCCTTTATTTAGACGCATGAAAGATTAAAAAGTTTCATATACGGTGAAGAAATTTTTTTGATCCGGATACCGTAACAGACGGATCGGATTCACCGAAGTTTTTTTCAGCGGGGTTTGCGCTCGCAGTAGGGCGGGCTGTTTTGATGCTTTTCGCGGCAGGGCGCGCAAAGCCCGTAGTTCACGCACTTAGTCTTCGGGCAGGGGCAGTCCTCTTTTGTGATACCGCCCACGGCGGCAAGCGCTTCTGCCCGGCGGCGCTCTAAATCTTCTTCTTTGCTTGTATGCTGCTCAGCGCGGCGCGTTCCACGATCCTGTTTGCTCAAAATGCTTCACCTGCCTTTGCGCTTCTTCAATGATTCGCGTGTCATATTTCATATAATCAAGCAGCGCAATCGCGTTGCGCGTACGCGACGGGCCGCCCATGAGCTTATAGTCGAACACCATGCCCTGATCGGTAATCTTCTCTTCGAAGTGGAAGTTGTCAAAACGGCTCTCCAGTATGCGCGTGAGCTCGATATCGTGCGTGGCCGCGATACACAGGCAGGGCTGAGCGCATAGGTGATTCAGCACCGCGGCGGATGCCGCAATGCGTTCCACGGTGTTCGTGCCTTTGAGTATCTCGTCGATATAGCAAACGCAGGCCACGTTTTGCACCGCGTCCAGTATGCGCCGGAGAGATTTGATCTCTGTGATGAAATAGCTTTCGCCCGCCGCGATATCATCGCGCACCGCCATTGACGAAATGACGAGCGTAAAATGCGTACGGTACGCGCCTGCCGCACAAGTGTGAATCGTCTGCGCGAGTATGCCGTTTACCGCGAGCGCTTTGATAAAGGTGGATTTGCCCGACGCGTTGGAGCCGGATACGAGACAGCTTCGCGCAATCACCGCATCATTGCACACAGGGGTGTCCAGCAGCGGATGATATACGCCCCGCGCTTCGATAGCGCGCCCGCCGGCGAACTCCGGGCGGCACCAGTGCGGCAGGCTTTTGCGGAATGACAGCACCGATACGGCAGAGTCCAGTATGCCGACACGGCTGTAAAGCGTGAGAAAAGCGCCTGTGTTCTGCTCGATCAGGCGGACTGCCTTATTATAGCTGCGGATATCGGAGAGGAACGGTATTTTCAGGTACTCCGCCAGCATGTCGGCGTCGCTGAGCTTGTCCCGTGTGATGGATGATATCTTCCCGGCGATCTTTTGAAATATGCGCAGGCAATCCGAAAGCTCCACCGTAATCCCGGGAGAAATGCCGAGGCGGCATATCTTCTTTGCGCACCACAGCAGCGTGGAGAAATAGCGCAGCGCGGCGAGTTCGCGCGAGATATAGAGCTTGGTGAGCGAATACACGGCGATGTTGATCATAAAGGAGAGCGCTATTGCAAACAGGGCGGCCTGCCAGCTCACGAATAACAGCGCGATGCACAGCAGAGGCACACACGCCAGCGCCGTATAGATGAAGGGGTATTTCAGCCGTTTCGACTTTGCGTCGGAGCCGAAGGAATACAGGCCGCTCGCGGGCGATCTGCCCATTTTAGAGAGATTTACCTGAAGTTCAAGCCGCTTGCTTGGGTTGGCGTCCAATTCCTCCAGCACCGCTTCAAACTGTTTAAGCGGCGCTTCGCTGAAAAAAGGCGTATGCAGCAGCGCGTAGAGCGTCTCCTCGCCCACGGAGGTGTGGCACGCGTTGATGCGAGAGAATACCTTGTCCATATCGAGGTCGCTCCACGTGATGTCATCGATACAATGTACGGCGGGCGCGTGGCTTTGCATCGCAAGCCAGACGTTATCAAGCTGCCGCAGCGTATCGGCTTCCGTACCGGCCGGTACTTTGCCAAACTGCGCTTCGATGCGCGCGCGGAAATTGATGCGATGCCGTATGAGCGCATAGACGGCGGCCGCAGCTAAAAGTACGGCAACCATAACGATCAGGCCTGTCTGCGCGAAAATGCTGGATTGACTCATGAGTATTCTTCC
>CAZLRM010000033.1:0-6355 GCA_964561895.1 uncultured Christensenellaceae bacterium
TTAACTGTCACCCATGATCCCGAGCTGCTTTTCTGAAGATATGATGATATGCGAACCTTGTTGATGGACGTCACACACCGCGCAGCAGCACCGCAGTAAGCGGTTCCGCTCCCAATATTTATTGAACAACTCGATGAAATAAAATACATGACACCCTCCATATTCTTTATTTCAATGCTTGCTTCTGCGTCTGTCTGTTATTAATTAGCTTGCATCATAATAAAACATTTTGTTTATTTATATAAACAAACAATACTATTCTAACTTAAGCAATATTTTTAAAGCGATATATTGATATGTTTCTGATTTTTAACGAAGCAAAAGAGGGTTGTTCTTCATATAAACGAAATACGAGGTTTAGTTTTGGGGGGGAGATGGTAAATAAACCTCGTATTATCGTTTAATTATGAATACCCTACACATATAAAACGAAACAAGGAGCAAAAAGTTACAAAATTCGATAGAGTATTATGATTAAAGCAGCATACTTTCCGCCACGATCAACAGTTGTGAAACCTCAATGTTGCCAAATATCTCAAATGAGTACTCATCATTGCAGAAGAAAACATCTGCACACCCGTCCGCTTCTACTACAATGGCCTTTCTGCCTGCAATCTCCACCTCATACGAATGCTCCTGATCGACCCCTATGTCCATTCCGCCGCTCAGCGGAAGCTGACTGATCGAAACGGAACCCCCGGATCCGTTTTCATACAGACTCGTGATGCACCCTTCATTACCCTTTGCTTCAATTAAATCAAAGCCTTTTGGCAAGTAGCCCGGCAGCACTATGCCCTCGGGAAGCTCTTTATCCGCGCTGTAAAAGTGAATACTCATTTTATCGCCGTTAATCGCAGAAAACAGATTCATTGCCTTCGTACGCAGCGCTTCCGAGCTGAATATGACCGCAGCCGAAATGACGATCAGTACCGCGATGACAGCAGCGACTCTGAGAAAAACCTTCAGCACTTTTTGGGCGCTCCGCCCGGCCGCCTGCCTGCCTATCGTTGCGTGTATTTTTCTGCTGAACTCATCAGAAACTGATGCGCTTTTATCGAAACCGCCGGCGGCTTCGGCGAGTACTTCATGGCCGGCGTGCTTTATCATAACCTCGAACATTTCGTCGTTATAGTTTTTCATTCCGAAGCCTCCCTGCCCATTGCATCCGCCAGCATGCGCTTACCTCGGTAACAGCGTATCTTGGCGGTTTCCGCAGAGATATCCAGCATCTCGGCGATCTCGGCATGAGAAAACCCTAAAGAATACTTTAATATCAACGGCAGCGAATACTTATCGTTCATCACTTTTAAGTTTTCCTTGACCTTGCTAAGCTCCAGGTTCACTATCACGATGCTTTCCACAGACGTACCGCCTTCATCGGGATAGTCAGCATTTTCCATGGATACAATTTTCTCTTGATTTCGTTTCCGGATATAATCTATGGATAGATTTTTTATTATGAGCACGACATATCCTTTAATCTCATTATGGGGTAATCTATCGATCCTTTCAATATGCTTTATAATTTTGATAAATGCAAAATGTACAATATCTTCAGCCTGTGCGGTATCTTTCACAATACTCAAAGCAGTGCAAAACATGACACTCTTAAATTCGTCATAAAGCTGCTCAACCCGTTTCTTATAGCTTTCAGGCAGCGGATTCCGCATATAATACCCCTTCTTAATGTTGCTTTAATTATATACGAAAAACAATAAATGCGCCATAAACTTATAAAGCAGGGGCTAAGCATATTAAAACCCCGAAACCTTCGTTTTTTGTTTCAGGGTTGTTAGTCTATGGTCTCTTTTTTTATTGTTTTTCTATTTTTTAGTTTATAAAGAGGAGATTACATTTTAATCTGTCCGGACATCATTTCAGTAATTCTGACGCCATAGTTATCGTCGATTACCACGACCTCGCCGCGCGCAAATGTTTTACCGTTGACAAGCACGTCCACCATCTCGCCGGCCAGCCTGTCCAGCACAATGACAGATCCCATGCCAAGCTCCAATATCTCCTTGATGCTTTTTTTACTTTTTCCCAGCACCACAGTCACCTGAAGAGGTACGTCGATGATCAGATCGATATTCTGCTGCTGCGCTTTATCCAAGTGTTCCGTGGTCTTTCTGTCGCCGAAAGATTGAAACTTCGCCGTTTTAAGTTCAACCGGTTTCTTTTCAGTTTCATCGGGGAGACTTCTCTTTACATTCGAATCGTCCATATTTAATACCGCGCTTTCATTTATTTCCAAATCGGCGTCCGCGCCGTACGTTTTCGGTTCGGTATATGTATCGCCGCTAAGCAACGATGCGGCAAGTTTTCTGCCGAAGTCAACGGGCATAATCTGCATAATATTGCTGACAAGCAGGTCTTCGATTTCCATCCTAAAGCTGATCCGAATCGATACCTGATTTAAAAACATAGTTTCAACGAGTTCGTCCGCATGTTTATATTCCGTTGTCACTGGAGGGGAAATATTCACATTTACATGCAGTATATCCGCCAGTGCGGTAGAAGAAGACCCCACCATCTGGTTCATTATCTCGCTGGTCGCACTCAAGTACATCGCTTCAATCTCATCCTCGTTTTGAGAGCCTCCCATCAGCAGCTCCGTAATCAGAAGCGCGTCTTGTTTTTTAAGTAAAAAGACATTTTTCCCATCCAGGCCGTGCGTGTACATCACTTCTGTTGCGATGACAGGCCTTTCGTAATCCTGCAAAAATTCGTTATCCGTGCACATCGTAACCTGCGGGGTAGTGATGACCACCCTTTTCCCCAACATTGAAGAAAGCGTCGTCGCGCATGTACCCATGCAAATGTTTCCGATCTCGCCCAGCGTATCCTTTTCGAGACTGCTCAGGGATTCAATTTCAGATGTATTCTGCCTGTCTGAAGCCAAATCGTTTTCACTCACTGATATCCCTGTATTCACTATCCTGTTCCTCCTTCAGTATTTCAACGATCCTCACCGCATAGCTTCCGTCCTGAATACCCACCGAGCCTTTGAACTTAGGAATATGCTCTATCTTCACAGTCACAGGATTATTGATATTATGGTCAATCTGTATGACGTCCCCCACCTTGGTATTAAGCACGTCTCCTATCGAAGCCAGCGTCATGTTAAATACAGACTGCAGCGTCAGGTAGATACCTGTCAGCCGTGTTTCAAAACCATCATTCTCCCCAACACTTTTGCCCGTTTCCCTGTCCGAATTGTACCAGGTTTTCATTACAAGCTTTTTTGCGATCGGCTGCACCGCGACATGCGGCAAACACAGGTTGATAATATCTGAAATTTCACCGACCTTGACATTGAGCGTTACGATCGCAATGGGTTCATTTGCCGACACAATCTGAACATACTGCGAGCTGGTCTCGATTCTGTCCAGCGTTGCGTTGACGTTATTGATCTTCTCCCATGCCTCGTTCATGAGCAGCAGCATCCTTCTGATCACGCGCTCCATGATAGACAGTTCGATCTCGGTAAACGGCTTATCCGTGTTTTCGAACTGGCCGGATCCCCCCAGCAGCCGGCTGACGATTTCGTAGGCGATGACAGGGGATATTTCGAGCAACACGGATCCCTGAAGCGGCGGCATACTGATGATCGATATGATTACCGGCAACGGCATGGAATTGCTGAGCTCGGAAAACGTCTGCTCCTCGATCGATATCACATCCACCTCGCAGATTGTACGCAGCGTTCCCGACAGATACGTGGAAAGCCGGCTGGCGAAGTTGTCATATATAAAATGCAGCGTACGCATCTGATCCTTTGAAAATTTGTTTGCCGTTTTAAAATCATACGATCGGATTAACTTGGACTCATCCTCCGTCAATTCTTCCATCGGCGTACTTTGCCCCGAGGCCAGTGCGCTTAGCAGTTCGTCTATTTCATTTTGAGACAGTATATTCGACATGGCTCTCCCGTTATCACAGCGCTTTATTGCTTAACATTTTATTGTACGACATAATCATTAAAATAGATTGCGGTCACATAGTCAATACCCATCTGCCCGTTGATACGCTGCACAATCTCTTCGCGCAGCGAATCGGCGATATCCTGTGCACGCAGCTCCTGCTCCGTCTTGGAGCGCATCGTAAACACGATAATGTCGCGTATGATGTGGTTATGCTCCGTGAGGTAAGTAGTTACATCCTCAAGGTCGCTCTCATATACGTAAAGCTCCAGCACGATCGTGGTTTTAATCAGGCTGGTGCTGTCCTTGATATTGGTTACAAAGTAATCACCCGGTTCATAAAAACTGTATATTTTTTCGGGTGGTTTTGTAAATACGAAGAGATACAAGCATATTGCTATTACAATCACCAAAACCACCGCTATAATAATGATCAGCTTTTTTTTCATTGTTGATCTCCGCCTTAATCTTTTTTCAGTTTGCTTTCGATCACAAAATCGACGCGCCTGTTTTTCGCTTTGCCCTCTTCCGTATCATTGCTGGCAATCGGATGGTATTCGCCGTAAGCCGTCGGTGCCAGCAGCGTGGGGTCAAGCTCCGTTGTTTTCACGATGAATCTCCGTACTGTATTCGCCCGGTCATAGGACAGATCCCAGTTGTCGTCATATCTGCCGTTATGAATCGGCACATTGTCCGTATGCCCTTCGATGTAGATCAACTTGATTAAATCGGTATATTCCACGAGTATACCGCATACCTCATTTAAAGCCGACTTTGCTTTCTTGTCGATAGAAGCGCTTCCCGAGTCAAAGAATGCCTGATCCGACATCCTAAGCAGTATGGTATACTCATCGGTATATTCCACATTCAATATATACCCCAAATTTCTGGTTTCAATATGCGTATTTATCTTTTCGTATAATTCGTCAAATTTGTTTTTTAAAACTTCAACGTTTGCATTGTCAAAGGAGGCTTCGGGTGAAACGTCCGGTATTTCTGTAGGTTCGGCTGTCGCGGAAGTAATGACGAATCCTCCCGCCCCCTTCAATGTCGGTTCATCCTCCGCATCCGGATCGAGCGCCGGCACCGCCACTACGGTCATACCCGACAGTGATTGGGCGAGCTGCTCAAATTTTTTTGCATCAATATTGGAAAAAGAAAAAAGCAGCACAAAAAAAGTAAGCAAAAGCGTGACCATATCGCCGTATGTGTCCATCCAGGACGGACCGCCTTCCTCCGGCGCCTCAAATTTCTTCCTGCCGCTCACTGATTGATCTCCTTCACTTCCGGATTCATATCGGAGTCTTCTTTCTTTTCGATCTTCAGCTCACGCCGTGAGACAAACGCGTTCAGCTTATCGCGGATAATCCTCGGATTTTCGCCCTCCTGTATGGAAAGCAGCCCTTCAATATAAAGCCCCATCTGCAGCGCTTCCAAATCGCTTTGTGATTTAAGCTTTTTTGCGATAGGGCCGAAAACAAGGTTGGCAAGGATACAGCCATAAAAGGTCGTGATCAGCGCCGTAGCCATTCCGGCACCTAACGAGCTTGAATCTTCTAAATTCTGTAGCATCTGTATCAGCCCGATCAGCGTACCGATCATGCCGTAAGCGGGCGAATACCCGGCCATGGTATTAACCATAGCCTGTCCTTCCGCATGCCTTGACTCAACAAAATAAACCTCTGTCTCCAGAATGTTTTTGATCAGTTCTGTATCAGTGCCGTCTACGATCAGCATGATGCCTTTTTTCAAAAACGGATTGTTGATATCTGCCATCGTGTCTTCCAGCGCAAGCAGCCCTTCGCGGCGAGCAACATTAGCGATGCTGATAATCATCTCAATATCATCATTTAAATCGATATTTTTCTTCTTAAAAGCGTTTGCATATATATCTTTCAAGGACCTGAGAGTCTTACCTCTGTAAGCTACAACGGTAGACGCAATCACGCCGCCAAAAACAATAAGAACAGAAGCAGGATCCCAAAAATCAGATAATGGTCCCCCAATTATGATTGAATATCCGATACATACTGCACCTGCTGCAAGACCAATAATCGTCGTCAGTTCCAATACAACACACCTCGATCAGCGTTCTGCCTGGGGAAAATACGGGTTATATATCTGCCGCTTATATTCAATAATCAACCGCCTGATCTCATCGCACGATTCGGATACGACCAATTTTCTTCCAGAGGTCATCGAAATCACCGTGTCGGGCGTCTCCTCCACGAATTCGATCAAATCGCAGTTGATCAAAAAATCTTCATTGTTGAGTCGGTGTACGCTTATCAATGTATTCCTCCGCAAATTGGATAGCCGGGGAGAGCAAAGCGCCCTCCCCTTCTATCGGTTTTTTACCTTACAATGTTCACGAGCTCTTCCAGCATGGAGTCGGTCGTCGTGATAATTCTCGCGTTGGCCTGGAAACCTCT
>CAZLRM010000033.1:6455-8298 GCA_964561895.1 uncultured Christensenellaceae bacterium
TTGGCGCTGATGGAGACATCGATATAGTCCGGGTCCACCAGTATCCTCTGCGTAGTGAGGTGGGCGCCCACATCCGTTTCTGCGCATATATCGCCGTCCTCATCTCTGTACACCAGGTCGCCGTCCGTACCAACCTCATACCCCATTACATAGTTGCCGTTGGAGTCCACGAGGTAGTTCTCCGAATCCGTGTAGAAGTTGCCCGCGCGCGTATATGTATATGCGCTGCCATCCTGAATGGTAAAATACCCGTCACCGTCAATCGCGAGGTCGAGCGTGTTGCCGGTATACTGCGAAGACGCTGCAGTATTGAGGATATCGATCGTGCCAAGCTGTACGCCAAGGCCGATCTGCTGCGGGTTGGTACCGCCGTTGTTCGCCGTAGGCGCCGAAGCCGGGGCGACTGTCTGACTGTATATATCCTGAAATACCACGCGGCTGGCCTTAAACCCGGCCGTGTTGACGTTGGCAATGTTATTGCCGATCACGTCCATCTTGGTCTGATGGGAACGAAGTCCGGTCACGCCGGAATACAATGAACGCATCATAAAGCGTTTTCCTCCTGTAAATTAAACTGTTGTCGTTTCCGTGGGCGCCTCAGTAATCTCGGTGATGTCGTCCAGTTTGATCTTCTGTTCGCCCACCACAAGGTAGATCACATCGTCCTGCACGAGTATCTTTTCCACTTTGCCGCTCACCGTGGATATCGTTTCATTACCGTTTTCGTCGGTTTCGGTGATGCTGGCGGTCACGTTTTTGCCGATCAGGTCCGCACATTTGAGCACTTCATCGCCCGTTGCCGCCGATACCGAATTCGGATCGATTACGGCATAGATATCGGACACATTGTACGTCTCTCCTCCCACCATCAGGTAGTTGACGCCGCCCTCATTAATTACGCCGTCCACCTTGCCTAATATCAGGTTGGAATCCGTACTTTCACCGATATATACGTATTTACCGATCATGCTGTACGCCTGATTGGCCGAAAGCGAATCATTCAGCGCTGATAACTGTTCCATCATTGTCAGCTGCGCGAGCTGCGCGATATAATCCGTACCGCTGCTGCTGCCGCCGGAAGACCCGCTTAAGGGATCCTGGTTGGCCATCTGCGCAACAAACAACTTTAAGAAGTCATCAGCACTGATTCCCATACTTTTCGTTGACGAGGATGTAATGCTCTTCTGGTATTCTTCCAACGGCCTTATCCCGGAAGCTGTTACTGCATCTGTATTCATTTGCCTACTTCCTCTCATGCAAGAAATTCGACGGAGCTGTTGCCAAAGTATAAGCTGTACATTTCCGCCTTTGGTTCAAGCCCAGCTGCTTCCGTCTGTGCAAAGTGCGCGCCGTTATGCCTGCCGCCGCCATTGTTTCGCTCGAACGGCTGCCTGTCGCCGCTCAGCGAAGTCTGGCTTTCGTAAGTAATATCGACGTTGGAAAGCGTAATCCCCTTTTCCTTAAGCGCATCCTGCAGCGAGGACGTCTGGCTGGAAAGCATGCTCTTTACGGAAGCGTCGTCCGTTTTGATCTGCATCCGGATGCTTCCATCCTCCATCGACAGCCTGATACTCAGCTTTCCTAAAAAATCGGGTTTAAGTTCCACATCGAAATCGTACTTACCATCCGCGAAACGCGTGCTGACCTTGTCCACAATACGAAGCACGTTCTCCTTCGAAAACTGTGGGGCTTCAGCCGCCTTTGCTTCAGGCGCTTTTGCCGCCGCGCTGTCTGCCGGAGCCGCCGTGCGCGATCCCGCAGGCTGTAAGCCGACAGTCTGCGTTTTCGAGGCTTCATCCGGTGCGTCCTGACCGGCGGTTACATGCCTTTCGGAATCCGGCGC
>CAZLRM010000033.1:8398-11990 GCA_964561895.1 uncultured Christensenellaceae bacterium
TATCGCTTTGCGGTTTGGCTGAGCCGGTATCCGCAGCACCCTTAAACGCGTTTTTAGCATTTTCAGGTGCGGATCGTAACGGTCTTTGCACCTCTGCTGCCGCATCCCGATCCGGTTTGCGCGAAACGTTCGCCTGGACAGGTTCCGCGGCCTGATCAGGTTTCGCCTGCACGGTTTCTGGCATAACCGCCGCTTGCTCCGGCATAACCGCCGCTTGCTCTGGCCTTGCCGCCGGCTGATCCGGCTTCTGCAAAGCCGCCGTCTGCGCCGCCCTTTGGGCCTGCGGGCCGATGTTTCCATCGGCATCCGCCGCATCGAGGTATGCGCCCACGGCCTTTAATATCTCATCCTGCGTTATTACCGGAGTAACTCCGGCCGTAGTGTTTTGCATCCATGCATTGGGTTCGGACATACTGCCTGCTTGGCTTTGCGCCATTTCTTTGCCCTGTGCTTCGCCTTCCATTGGCGGCTTAGGCAAGGGGGCAGCCGCTGATGCGGCCTTGGTGATGTCCGACGGATTTAACGGCATTTCGAGTCCTTCGAGTAAACAGCCCGGTTCGGAATACTGTACCTCAGATTCTGAAACTTGCTGTATGCCGTTATCCTCCGAATTTGTTGTGCCGCCGCCCAGAGTATTCTGCTGTACCATGGCCATACCGGCCTCGCAATCTTCCAGCTTCTTTTTAAAGCCTTGTGCATTGCTTCCCTCTGCAGCGTTCTCCGTACAAGCTTTGTTCTCATGACCTCCTGCGGCAGCGATATTTGGCGCCTCACAACTTGCCAGCGCCAACGCTGTGTTTACAATACCTATCACCTTCCTTAGTTTTTTTATTTCATCATTTCTGATAAAATCTTTGTTTTGAGCGAATCCTTCATACTCTCCATGACGAGCGCCGCCTGTTCTCGCGGCATCGCAGACAATATATTTACCATGTCTTCCACGTCGTCCATACCCGCAATTGCCTTAGCCGCGGCCGCTGCTTTCATCTTCGAGAATATCTCCGCCGCTGCCTTAATATCGGCCTGATCTTGCGCCCTCTGTGCCGCCTCGCCCTCTGCTTCAGCTACCGCGGATTCCCGCACGGCAAGCTGTTGTTCGCGCTCGCTTAATTCGACCTCGCGCACGGTAAGTTCATTTTCTTTTTCGCTCAGGCTTTCCTGCCTGCTCTTCAGCTCGGCATACTGCGAATCCTTTTTAGCTTGAGCCGCCGCCTCCTGCGAGGTTTTTTCTTCCGCCGCCGCTTCGACTGTAGTCATACCCAGCGCCTCCGCAACTGATTGCTTCACCCCGCCGAGGTTAAAATATACCGCCGCGCCAAACCCCGCGATTGCAATGATCAGCACAATCGACAGCAGCGCGCCCCCGGATATTTTGCTTTTCTTTTTAGAACCGCTTTGGCCGGCTGCCGGCCTCGCAGCCTGGGCCCTCGCGATAGTTGTTTGTCTTTCTTCCGCCATAATCTTCCCTTACGAAACGGTCGTCTTATACGACACAAAGTCGTCAATCATCTTCGCCTGACGCTTTTTGACGTCACAGAGGTATTCGCTGTACTGCTCCTCACGCACCTTGTCAAGCAGCATCTTTTCTCTTCTGACGTGCACCAGCTTTTGGAGGCACTTTTCCTTTTCGGCCTCAAGCTGGCTGATCTTCCCCTGCTGCAGCAATATGAGCGCGCGCAGCCTTTCAAAAAAACGGCCGTAATTCTTAATTTTCACCGCGGCCACGCTGCCTGCCATCACACGGCAATATTCTATCTGCGCGTTATCGAAGCTTTTGTCCAGCGTTTCCATTTCGGAAAAACACTTCGCCAGTTCCGCTTCGATCGCAGCCATCTGCATTTTAATCTGCTTTTCAAGGTTTTCCTGCATGTCGTAGAGCGACTGCAATGTAAAAACAAACTGTTTCATACGGTACTTCGCCTGTCATATATATATTTGACGATATCCATCGTCTCATCAAACGTAAAACGTTCTCCCACCTGCTGCCGCAGCAGCCCGCTGATTTCGTCGTTTAAATCTATCGCCTCGTCAATCTTCGCGCTTGAGCCTTTTTTATACGCGCCGATCGATATCAGATCCTGCGTTTCCCGGTACGTTGCCATCACGCCGCGCAGGTATACCGCCCTCTCAAGGTCTTCCTTGTCCATCACATCCGGCATCAGGCGGCTTACGCTCTGCAGCACGTCAATCGCGGGGTAATGGCCCGCGTTTGCCAGCTTGCGGGACAGCACGATGTGCCCGTCCAAAATGCCGCGCACCGTATCGGATATCGGCTCATCCATGTCGTCGCCTTCCACAAGCACGGTGTAAAGCCCCGTAATCGATCCCTTTTTACCCATGCCTGCGCGTTCCAAAAGCTTTGGCATAATCGCATAAACGGAAGGCGTGAACCCGCGGGATACGGGCGGTTCGCCGATTGCCATGCCAATCTCACGCTGTGCCATCGCAAACCTCGTGAGGGAATCCATCATGAGCATCACATCGTACCCGAGGTCCCGGAAGAACTCCGCAATCGCCGTGCCCACCATGGCGGATTTAAGGCGTACCAGCGCGGGCTGATCGGACGTCGCGACAACGAGTACCGAGCGTTTCAGGCCTTCTTCCTTTAAATCTTTTTCGAGAAAGTCTTTGACCTCGCGGCCCCGCTCGCCGATCAGCACGATCACATTGATATCCGCCGAAGTGTTGCGTGCGATCATACCGAGCAGCGTACTCTTACCAACGCCGCTTCCCGCGAATATGCCGATACGCTGCCCCTTGCCAAGCGTGAGCATCGAGTCTATGGCTTTTACGCCCATCGTGAGCCGCTCCGTGATGCGGTTTCTTTCCATCGGGTTCGGCGGATTGTTGCTGATGGGATAGTAGCATTCCGGCTGTACATTCCCCTTACCGTCCATCGGGTTTCCGAGCCCGTCCAGCACCCTGCCGCAGAAATCCCTGCCTGTCGGCACATTGAGCGAGCGTTCGTCGGAGATCACATAGCTGCTGGGCCCGGCCCCCGAAAGGTCGCCGAAGGGCATCAGCACCGCTTTTTTGTCCTTAAAACCCACTACCTCGGACAGTATGTACCGATCCCTCTTTTCGGTATATATCCGGCAGATATCTCCTATATTGGCGGCCAGTCCCACTGCCTCCACCGTCAGCCCGAGTATCTGGCTGATCCTGCCGCCATATTCAAACGTATCCGCGTTTCTGATGGCTTCAGCATAATCGCTTGCGTTAAAGCGCTTCATCCGGCTCCGTCCTTCCGCTCAGTATGCGCTTAAGCTTTCCCATCTGTGCGCCTGCGCTTGCGTCCACCACGCCCTCGTCCGACTCGGCGATACATCCGCCATCCGCCATCTGGGGATCGCAGATCACTTCAAACGGCGCGCATCCGATATCGTCCTTCAGCCATTGAGCGCCTTTCTTGAAGAAGCGGTCGTATTCTCTGCGGCTGACGCGGAGCGCAAACTTGGAGGAAGCATTGAGAGAACGAATTGCCTCCTTGGCAATCTCCACATATAGTGTATCGTCTTTTTCAAGGTGGATATTAACAATCTTCTCCGCTATATTGAAAGAAAGCTCCAGCGCGTTATCTGTAATGCTCTGG
>CAZLRM010000034.1:0-6806 GCA_964561895.1 uncultured Christensenellaceae bacterium
GAACGCGCAAAGGGCATACTCATGAAGCACAAGAGCATATCGGAGGGCGAAGCGTACCGCAGGATACAGAAGATGAGCATGGATTCGCGCGTATCCATGAGGGATATTGCGCATAAAATTGTCGAGCTGGCAAAGAAAGGCGGAGCATAGAAACTGCGTAAAAGATACGGACGGCGGAAAATCCGCGTCGTTGATGAAATACAGCGGTACGAAAAGCACGCGCTTTCACCGTGCGGGAATATGGGCTGTCGCAGTTTGCGAAAGCCTGTTATTTTTACAAAGGTGTTTTACGGCCGGATATGGGCAATTATTTAAAATTATGATATGATAGGCGCGAAAAAATGTACAGAGGCTTAGGGTTGGAAAACGATACGATTTTTGCTCCCGCGACTCCCTCCGGCGGGGCACTCGCCGTGGTGCGAATCTCGGGAAAAGACGCGCACGCGGTTTTGGATACGGTGTTTTCTGCGCAGAACATGGCGCATGCGGCAGTTCGGCTCGGGGTGATTTCCCATTGCGGCGCCCGTATCGACGAGGCGATGGGTATCCGTTTTTTCGCGCCGCGTTCCTATACAGGCGAGGATATGGCGGAGCTGTATTGCCACGGCGGACGGGCGGTGCTTTGCGGGGTATTGGACGCGCTGTCCGCTGCAGGCGCGCGGCTCGCGCAGCCGGGAGAGTTCACGCGGCGTGCTTTTGAAAACGGTAAAATGGATTTATCCGAGGCGGGCGCGGTGATGGAGCTGATCGGCGCATCTTCGCAGGCCGCGGCAAGCGCCGCGCTGCGGCAGCTTTCGGGCGGGTTGAAAAACCGCATTGAAACGCTGCAAAAGCTGTTAACCGAGGCTCTCGCAATCATTGAAGCGGGTATCGAGTATCCGGAAGAGGATATTGAGGCGGATATCCGCCGTGACGCGATGCCGCGCATCGAGCAGGCGAAAGCGGAGGCGGTAAAGCTTGCCGGTACTTTTGCCGAGGGGCGCATACTTAAGGAAGGGTATACCGTTGCGATTGCGGGCAGGCCAAACGTGGGCAAGTCGTCGCTGTTCAACGCGCTGCTGGGCAAACCGCGCGCGATTGTGACGGGCGCGCCCGGTACGACGCGGGATACCGTGGAAGATTGCGTCACAAAGGAAGGCACACTGCTGCGGTTTATCGATACAGCGGGTATCCGCGATTGTGCAGACGAGGCGGAGCGCCTCGGCGTAGAGCGCGCGAAACAGGCCGCAAGGGAAGCCGACCTGACGCTGTTTGTGGCGGACCGCTCAACGGGCTTACTGCCGCAGGATAAAGAGGTTTTTTCCACGCTCGCGGGGAACGTGCTGGTGGTGCTGAACAAAAGCGACCTGCCGGGTAAGGTGACATCGCAGCAGGCGCATGAAGAATTCGGGTGCGAAGCAGCCGAAGTGAGCGCGCTTAACGGGCAGGGGCTGCCGGAGCTGCTCTCGCGTATTTCTCCGCCGCAGCCGGGTGAGGCGGGCGACGTGGTGATTACGAGCGAGCGGCACGCGAGCTGCCTGAAGAGCGCCGCGGAGAGCCTGCAAACCGCAATGGACGCGTTTGATCAGGCCGACCTTGACTGCGTCACAATCGATATCAAAGAGGCGTGGGAGCGCCTTGGCGAGATTACGGGCGTGACGGCGACCGAGGAGATCATCAACGAGATATTTGACACCTTCTGTCTGGGGAAATAGATATGGCGTACTACGCGGGACAATATGATATCGCGGTGGTGGGCGCGGGCCACGCGGGCTGTGAGGCTGCGCTGGCCGCCGCACGGCTGGGCTTAAAAACGCTGTTGCTTACCATTAACCTTGACGGTATCGCGCTGATGGCGTGCAACCCGTCCATCGGCGGCACGAGCAAAGGGCACCTCGTGCGCGAGGTGGACGCTTTGGGCGGGCAGATGGGGCTGATTGCCGACGCGGCGTATCTGCAGCTTAAAATGCTTAATACGAGCAAGGGCGCGGCGGTGCAATCGCTGCGATCGCAGCAGGATAAGAAGCGCTACCAGCAGCTTATGAAGTGGACGCTGGAGAACACGGATCATCTTCACATCGTGAGCGCTGAGGTTTCGCGCATCGCTGCGGAGGGCGGGCGCGTAAGCGCGGTGGAGACAAGCTACGGCGCGGTGTATCAAACGCGCGCGGTGGTGCTGTGCACCGGCGTGTACTTAAAATCGCGCGTCATCATCGGCGAGCACGCGGCGTTTATGGGGCCTTCCGGCCTCGCGCCTGCGGACAAGTTGGATTTGACGGAGCTGGGACTTAAGCTGCAGCGCTTTAAAACGGGCACGCCCGCGAGGGTGGACGCGCGCAGCATCGACTTTTCAAAAACGGTGCCGCAGTACGGCGACGAAAACCCGCAGTACTTTTCGTTCCTGACCCAAGGCGCGCCGCGCAAGCAGACGCCATGCTACTTAACCTACACCAACGAGAAGACGCACGAAATTATCCGCGCGAATATCCACCGAAGCCCGCTCTATTCCGGTGAGATCAAGGGACGCGGACCGAGGTATTGCCCCTCCATCGAGGACAAGGTGGTCAAGTTCCCCGATAAGGAACGCCACCAGATATTCATCGAGCCGGAAGGCGAATGGACGCACGAAATGTACATTCAGGGCATGAGCAGCTCTCTGCCCGAGGAAGTGCAAAAGCAAATATACCATACCGTGCCGGGGCTGGAGAGCGCGGTATTCATGCGTACGGCCTATGCCATCGAATACGACTGTATCGATCCTATACAGCTCAAATCCTCGCTGGAGCTTAAAGATATCCGCGGGCTTTTCTGCGCGGGGCAGATTAACGGGACGTCGGGCTACGAGGAGGCCGCAGCACAGGGTATCGTTGCAGGCATTAATGCGGTGCAATACTTAAAGGAAGAAGAGCCGCTCGTATTGTCGCGCAGCGACGCGTACACAGGCGTGCTGATCGACGACCTCGTGACCAAGGGCACAAGCGAGCCGTATCGAATGATGACGGCAAGGGCGGAATACCGCCTGCTGCTGCGGCAGGACAACGCCGACGCGCGATTGACCGATATGGGCCGCCGCGTCGGGTTGGTGACGGAAGAACGCTACGACACATATATGCGCAAACGCGAAGCGATAGACAACGAAAGAAAGCGGCTAGAGGGATACGCGGTGGATATGGAGCGCGCAAGCGCGCTGCTGGAAGCCAATGGGCAGCCCCCGCTTAAAGCTGCGGTGCGCGCCGATACGCTGCTTACGCGTCAGGGCATAGGTTACGCCGATATCAAGGAGCTGTGCGGCGGAGAGCTTGACGGGGATGCGGCGCTGTGTCTCGAAACAGAGATCCGCTACGCGGGGTATATTGAAAAACAACAGCGGCAGGTAGAAAAATACGCCGCGCTCGAGAAAAAGCGCATACCGGACGAAATCGATTATGGTACGGTGAAGGGGCTGCGGCTGGAAGCGGTGGCTAAGCTTGCCGAAGTGCGCCCCGGGACATTAGGGCAGGCGATGCGCATATCGGGCATTTCGCCCGCGGATATCGCCGTGCTGTCGGTATATTTAAAAAAGTAAGTGTGATTTTGGCACGGAAGAGACCGCGTCAATGGAGTAAGCTATGCAGCATGCGTTGGAAATGCAAGTTCAAAAAAGCTTTGAAAAGCTGGGCGTAACAGACGGCAGCCGTGTGGGCGTCGCGGTCAGCGGCGGCGTGGATTCGATGGTGCTGCTGCATTGCCTGTGCAGCCTGCGCGCGCAGTTGAACTTACGTATTACCGCGTACCACATGGAGCACGGTATCCGCGCGGAAAGTCAAAGCGATATGCGCTTTGTAATGGAACAGTGCGAGGCGCTGAATGTGCCGTGCATCGCGGAGCGTGCGGACGTCCCCGCAATGGCGGCGGTGCTGGGCATATCGTTAGAAACGGCGGCGCGTGACGCGAGGTATCGGTTTTTGGACGCGCAGGATGAGGATTATATCGCGACGGCGCACCAGATGGACGATATGGCGGAAACGGTGATTTTGAACCTGCTGCGCGGAAGCGGGCTTGCGGGACTTTGCGGTATTCCCATGAAGCGCGGGAAATATATCCGCCCGCTGCTGGGCGTATCGAGGCGGCAGATTGAGGCGTACGCGAAGGAAAAAAGCGTTGCGCACGTGAATGACTCGACGAACAGCGATACAGCCTATACGCGCAACTTCGTGCGGCATGAGCTGCTGCCGCGCATGGCGCGTGTCAACGAAAACGCGGCGGGAAACATCGCGCGCACGGCCGCGCTGCTTGCAGAGGACGAAGCGGCGCTTGCGGATATGGCACGGCGTTCCAGCTGCGTCGAACTGTGCGCGGAAGGCGCAAAGGTTGATATTAAAAAATTAAAACTGCTGATGCCTGCCGTGCAAAAGCGGGTATTGCGGCTTGCAGTTAAAAGCTGCTGCGGGCTGGCTGACATTGAAAGCGTTCATGTGGACGCGATGCTGGATATCGCCAAAAAGGGCAGAAGCGCAAAGCGCGTGGACATCGGCAACGGCTGCTTTGCCGCGGTGGTTTATAATAAATTGCTGATTGGCAAGATTGGCAGGACGCGGTATAATAATAATTTCAAAGCACTGGATGAAAACTGCGAATTCGGCGGTTTGCGCTTTACTTGCGAGCCGTTTGCGGAAACGCCCGAGTATGGGGCGGGCAAAGAATATTTCGACGCGGATTCACTGAAAGGCACGGTGCTGCGCCGCAGGCAGCGAGGCGATGTGATTACGCCGCTCGGCATGGCAGGCACAAAACGGTTGTCGGATTACCTTTCCGACCGCAAGGTACCGCTGCACAGGAGAGATGCCATCGTACTTCTTGCGAAAGAGCACGAGGTGCTGTGGGCTGTGGGCGTCGGGGTATCGGAAAAATCTCGCGTAAGGCCGGATGGGAAAATAGTTAAAATCAATTATTGGGAGAGTGGATATGCACGGGGATTTGAAGAGGATACTATACAGCGAGGAGCAGATCAAACAGAGGGTAAAAGAAATGGCAGCCCGGATAAAGAAGGACTTTGAAGGCGCCGATCTGCTGACGGTGGGTGTGCTGCGCGGCGCGGTGATGTTCTATGCCGACCTCGTGCGCGAACTCGATATGCCGCTGCGGATGAATTTTATGGCGCTTTCGAGCTACGGTGCGTCGTCGGTGTCTTCGGGCGCGGTGCGCATACAGTACGACCTGGAGTCGGATATTGCGGGAAAGAACGTGCTGATCGTGGAGGACATCGTGGACTCCGGCCTTACGCTGCAGTACCTCACGAAGACGCTGCGATCGCGCAATCCGGCGATACTGAAAACGTGCTGCCTGTTCGATAAGCCGTCGAGGCGAACGGTGGATTTCCATGCGGATTATGTGGGTTTTGAAGTGGAGGATGTATTCATCGTGGGTTACGGGCTCGATTACGCGGAAAAATATCGGAATTTGAAGTATATCGGAGAGCTGAAGCCCGAGATTTACGGCTAATTCTCATTTCGTTCATAGATGATTCATTGAATACATTAAGGCTTTTGTGATAGAATGACAAAACAAGCGTTGCTAGGAGGATATTAGATTGAAAAAATCAGCACGAGGTCCGCTGATCTATATATTGGGGTTTATACTGCTGCTGCTGCTGATCAATTGGTTGATGTCAGCGCCGGCTCAGGATGAGCGAAAAATCAGCTATAAAGACTTTTTAAATCGCACGGGGGCCGGAGAAATACAGAAGGTAGTGATCGTCTACCACGATTTGTACGCGCTCAAGAACGGATCGGAGGTAAAGCCGGAAGCTTTCCCGGATCAGTATGATTATTATACCTATGTTCCGGATTTCGAGCAGTTTAATACCGATGTTCAGTCGATTACCCACACGACCAATCCCATGGATTACGGTTTTGATCTGACATACGAACCCCAGCCCGAAACGACGTTTCTTGATGCGCTGCTGCCGTACCTTATCCCTGTGGCGCTGCTGGGTATACTGTTTTACTTCCTAATCCGCCAGCAGCAGGGCAGCGGCAACAAGGCGCTTTCGTTCGGCAAGAGCCGTGCGCGCATCAATACGGGCGACAAGCATAAAAAGACGTTTGCGGATGTGGCGGGCGCGGACGAAGAGAAGGAAGAGCTTGCCGAGATCGTCGAGTTCCTGCGCAACCCCAAACGCTTCATCGAGCTGGGTGCGCGCATCCCTAAGGGCGTGCTGCTAGTCGGCCCTCCGGGCGGCGGCAAGACGCTGCTCGCCAAGGCGGTCGCCGGGGAAGCTGGCGTGCCGTTCTTCTCGATCAGCGGCAGCGACTTTGTGGAGATGTTTGTGGGCGTGGGCGCGTCGCGCGTGCGCGATATGTTCGACAACGCGAAAAAGAATTCGCCCTGTATATTGTTCATTGATGAAATCGACGCCGTTGGGCGGCACCGCGGCAGCGGTCTTGGCGGCGGCCACGACGAGCGCGAGCAGACATTGAACCAGCTGCTCGTCGAGATGGACGGTTTCCAGACCAACGAGGGAATCATCGTGCTCGCGGCGACCAACCGCAAGGATATACTCGACCCGGCGCTGCTGCGCCCCGGCCGTTTCGACCGGCAGATCGTCGTGAACTATCCCGACGTCAAGGGCCGCGAGGAAATACTCAAAGTACACGCCAAAGGCAAGCCGTTGGACGAAAGCGTGGATTTAAAGGTCATCGCGAAGCTGACGCCCGGGTTCATCGGCGCAGACCTTGAAAACGTGCTCAACGAGGCGGCGATACTGACCGCACGGGTGAAGAAGCAAAAAATAGGCATTGCGGAGATACAGGAAGCGATCACAAGGGTGATTGCGGGCCCCGCAAAGA
>CAZLRM010000034.1:6906-9925 GCA_964561895.1 uncultured Christensenellaceae bacterium
GGCATTGCGGAGATACAGGAAGCGATCACAAGGGTGATTGCGGGCCCCGCAAAGAGATCGCGCGTTATTACCGAAAAGGACAAGCGCTGCACCGCGTATCATGAGGTGGGGCATGCGATTTGCAGTAAGGCGCAGCCAGAGTGCGACCCGGTGCACGAGGTATCCATCATACCGCGCGGCATGGCAGCGGGCTATACGATTACGCTGCCCGAGGACGAGAGACAGTTTGTGTTCAAGAGCAAACTACTTGCCAATCTTTCGATGATGCTGGGCGGACGGGCGGCGGAGGCCATCGTTTTAGGCGACGTCTCCACGGGCGCGGTCAGCGACCTGCAGCATGCGTCTGAGACCGCGCACGATATGGTGGTAAGGTTCGGTATGAGCGACGCGGTCGGCCCCGTTTACCTCGGCAGCAATCAGGAGCTGTTTTTAGGCAAGGAGATCGGCCACACCAAGACGTATTCCGAAGAACTGGCGGCGCGTATCGACGAAGAGGTCAAACGCCTGCTGGACGCGGCGTATGCCAAAGCGGAGAAAATACTGCGCGAGCATGAAAGCTTGCTTCATAAGGTTGCCGATGTACTGATGGAGCGCGAGCACATCGACGGCGAAGAGTTTGATACGCTCTGGAACGGCGGGGAGCTGCCGCCGATGGAAACTGTGTCCGTTCCGCAGCCAGAGGCCGGAGGAGACGCCTAAGGCAATAATAAAGATGGGTAATGCACATAAAAGCCGCTGGCAAACGAAGTTTGTCAGCGGTCTAAGGAGAGGCCATGGCCTCTCCTTTTTGGTTGACATCAGAAAACAGCCCAACATAAGCCAAAAGCCCCGGCTTTCGCAGGGGCTTTTGGCTGAATATATTATTGGTGGTGGTGGTGCGTTGTCATCGAGCTTCTCAACTCTTGAGCCTATTATACACGATCTTTCTCATCTTGTCAAACAATTGTAACAAGTTCGTAATAAAATATTTTTATACGTAAAGTTTGATTCACTTTTTCAGCTTTTTTAGCCGTAATACACTGATTTCAGCCGTAAAAAGAACACTTTTTGTTTTTACGGCTTTGCCTGTGGTATTATAACACCATGGATATGAGCGTCACATCGCCGAAAACGGTGAAAGCAATACTTGAAAAGCATGGAATCGCGCCGCTGAAAAAATACGGACAGAATTTTTTAATCGACGGCAACATTGCGGATAAGATCGCGCTATCCGCGATGCCGCAAGGCGCGTGCGCGGTGGAGATCGGGCCGGGGCTGGGGGCGCTCACAACGCGGCTGCTGCAGCGCGCGTCAAATGTAGCCGCGTACGAGATCGACGCGGGGCTTTGCCGCGCTCTGAGCGAGATATTTTCGGGTGAAAGCCGTTTCTCCCTTTTCCATGAGGATTTTTTAAAGGCGGATCTGCAAAAGGACTTATTGCCGTTGTTTGAGGATCGTGAGATCTATGTGGCGGCGAATTTGCCATATTATATCACGTCGCCCTGCATCATGCGTCTTTTAACCTGCGGCCTTGCCATAAAGCGCATCACCGTAATGGTACAAAAGGAGGTCGCGCAGCGCATCTGCGCCGCACCGGGCAGCGCAGACTACGGCTCGATCAGTGCGGCGGTACAGTTTTTTGCGGAGCCGAAGCTGTTGTTTACGGTGCCCGGCACATGCTTTTATCCGCAGCCGGAGGTTTCCTCTGCCGTAATGGCGCTCTCCGTGCGGGAAACGCTTTTAGGGGATGCGGAGGCGTATCTTGGCACGGTGCGCGCGCTTTTCGCAATGCGAAGGAAAACGATTCGCAGCAACCTGCGCCAAAGCCTTCATCTTTCGGCAGAAGAAGCGGAGGCGCTGCTGAATGCGGCCAAAGTGGATGCGGATGCAAGAGCAGAAAATCTTTCCGTCAATGATTTCCTTTCAGTCAGCAAAATAATTTACGACGAAACAAAAAAATTTTAATTCTGAGGCAGGATAAAAGGATTAAACGGAGAATAATCTAAATTGGGTAAGGTTTGGATTTACTCTATATGCAAGTCGGGAATTGCATTCCGTCATTCTGATCAACTAATGATCAATGAAAGCCCGGAATGACAGAAAGCATCGGATGTATACGCCGTGTCCCAAAAGACTTTTAAAGGAGAGCTTTTATGACGACAAACAAAAAATTGCTGGCATGGGTAGACGAAGTAGCGAAGCTGTGCGAGCCGGACGGCATCCATTGGTGCGACGGCAGCGAAGCGGAGAACCAAAAACTGCTAGACGAAATGGTAAAGAGCGGATCGGCCACAAAGCTTGCGAAAAAGCCGGGATGCTACCTTTTCCGCAGTGATCCGTCCGATGTGGCGCGCGTAGAGGACAGGACGTTCATCGCGGCCAAAACTAAGGACGCCGCCGGCCCGACCAACAACTGGATAGACCCGAAAGAGCTGAAAGAGACGATGACGGGGCTTTACAAGGGTTGCATGCACGGCAGAACGCTCTACGTGATTCCGTTCTCGATGGGGCCGATCGGCTCGCCGATATCCAAGATCGGCGTGGAAATTACCGACAGCCCGTATGTGGTAGCCAACATGCGCATCATGACGCGCATGGGGCAAAAGGTGCTGGATACTTTGGGCGACGGCGAATTCGTTCCGTGCCTGCACTCCGTGGGCGCGCCGCTGGAGAAGGGCAAAAAGGACGTTGATTGGCCTTGTGCGCCGATAGAGAGCAAATATATCAGCCAGTTCCCCGAAACGCGCGAGATCTGGTCGTACGGCTCGGGATACGGCGGCAACGCGCTGCTGGGCAAGAAGTGCTTTGCGCTTCGTATCGCGTCCGTGCAGGCACGCGACGAGGGATGGATGGCTGAGCACATGCTCATTCTTAAACTCACAAATCCGCAGGGCAAGGTGAAATATGTGACCGGCGCGTTCCCGAGCGCGTGCGGCAAGACCAACCTCGCGATGCTGATTCCCACGATTCCCGGCTGGAAGGTCGAGACGATCGGCGACGATATCGCGTGGATGAAGTTCGGCACGGACGGAAGGCTGTA
>CAZLRM010000034.1:9935-11864 GCA_964561895.1 uncultured Christensenellaceae bacterium
GGCGTTCCCGTCCGCCTGCGGCAAGACCAACCTCGCCATGCTTATCCCGCCCGAGATACTCCGCGACAAGGGCTACAAGGTCTGGACTGTCGGCGACGATATCGCGTGGATTCGCGTCGGCGACGACGGAAGGCTCTACGCTGTCAATCCGGAATACGGCTTCTTCGGCGTCGCGCCCGGTACGTCCGTGCATTCGAACCCCAACGCGATGCACAGCTGCGAAAAGAATACGATATTCACCAACGTCGCGCTGACGGACGACGGCGACGTGTGGTGGGAGGGTATCGGCAAGGACGCACCCGCGCATCTCATCGACTGGAAGGGCAAAGATTGGGCGCCCGGTTCAGAGACGCCTGCGGCGCACCCGAATGCGCGCTTTACCGCGCCTGCTTCGCAGTGCCCCGTGATTGCGCCGGAATGGGAAGACCCTGCAGGCGTGCCGATTTCCGCGATACTGATCGGCGGACGCCGCCCGAGCGTGATACCGCTCGTGCACGAGAGCTTTGACTGGAAACACGGCGTGTTCCTGGGTTCCATCATGGGCAGCGAGATTACCGCGGCCACCATCTCGTCCAAGATCGGCCAGGTACGCCGCGACCCGTTTGCGATGCTGCCGTTCATGGGCTACAACGTCTGTGATTATCTGCAGCACTGGCTCGATATCGGAGAAGCCACGAGCGCTGATAAACTGCCGAAGATATACTACGTCAACTGGTTCCGCAAGGATAAAAACGGCAAGTGGCTCTGGCCGGGCTTCGGCGAGAACAGCCGCGTATTAAAATGGATATTTGAGCGCTGCGATGGGATCGGCAAAGCGAATATGACGGCAATCGGCAATATGCCCACGCAGGACGCGCTCGATGTATCCGGCCTTGATGTGAGCGCTGCGGATATGGCTGAGCTGCTAAAGCTTGATAAAGAGGAGTGGCAGGCCGAGGTGGAATCCATAAAGCAGCATTACGCCAAGTACGGCAGGATGCCGGCTGAGCTTGTTAAACAGCTTGCGGCGCTGGAGGAGCGGGTTAACAACATGTAACCCCAAAGCCGCCTTTCATTTGCGCTTTTTGCCATTAAGCGAAATAAAGATACACAGCACATTGGGCGGGGAAACCCGCCCTTTGTGTATACAAAAAGCCTCGTCATTGCGAGCGAAACGAAGCAATCCAGCGCGGCGCAGCCCGTTGTATTATCAAACGCCTGGTATTTTCATCACGTAAAGGCAGACATCTCCGGATCGCCACGTCACTATCGTTCCTCGCGATGACGGTGTAAAACCAAACAAAATAAAAGAGCCCCAACATTGCCGGGGCGTACGGGCGGCGGATGGGCCGCCCGTATCGTTTGGTCTTACACTTCCGCGCGCTTTAAGAGTATCGCTTTTCGGATGTTTCGGATGGCATCGTCGGCGAGCATGATGATAAGCGCGATGAGCAGCATGATCCAAAAGCCGGTGGTCAGCGCCCCGCCTGCGATTGCGCTTGCGATCACGAGGGACAGCAGGTTTGCAAATACGCTTGCGATGCCCAGCAGCAGCGCGTTGAACGGCAACGCGACGGCGACGAAGAACGGCCGGAGAAAAGTGTTGACCGCGGCGAGTATCAGCGCGGGCGCGATGAGCTCCGCAAAGGTTTTATTCAGCAGCCCGATGGCCATAAAGGCGAGCAGCACGCCGTAATATATCACTGCTTTAACGCAGTATCTCCATAAAAACTTAAGCATATCGTCACCTCAGCAGCAGTTTAATCTTGACGCGGCCTTCTTTGCTATGCACATCCACATCCATTATGTCGAGCGGGCCGAAGCTGCGCAGCATCGCCAGCGCGTCGTCCGCAGCGGAAAACGCAGCCCAGACCTTTTTGTTGATCCGATGGAACAGGCACAGCAGATCGGAGAACCCCTCCATCACCTCGGACAGGCACCGCAGCGGGA
>CAZLRM010000035.1:0-11766 GCA_964561895.1 uncultured Christensenellaceae bacterium
CTCCTTTTACCTTTAAAAGCGCAGCCGCTTTATGCAGGCTTCCCGTAATATACAGTGCGGGAAACCCTAAAATCACAATCAAAGAACCATCCATTTGTAACACCACCATCTATCATTCTGCGGTTAGTTTGCCCCGCGCTGCAAGCCGCGATGCACTTTTTATTAACAGCGGCAAAGGCACAGCTGCCCCTGCCTTGATTTCCATGAGCGCATTTATTATACCGTGGGTTACATAATATCTTAATTCATCAAAGGAGTTACATTAATAAAAGAACGCCCCTCGGGGCGTCCTCTGCATTCACTTTATCGTAAATATATGATAAGACTATGCTATAAAATCGGATGCGGTTTTGGCGCTGCGACTCGTTTCAGCGGGCTTTACGCCTGCGGCTTCACAGGCTGCGTCGGTGCAGAAGGCTTCTCAACCAATTTGGCCGTACTGAGCAGCGCGTTCTTGTCCTTCGGGCCGATGCTGCACTTTCCCTGGAACATCGCGCCTTCCTCCACCGCGACGCTGGTCGCTTCAAGGTCGCCGATGAGCTTCGCGCCGGAGAGCAGCTGCACCATCGCGGTAGAAGTCACGTTGCCCTTAACGCTGCCCGCAATGTTGACGTCCCGTCCGCAAACCTGCCCTTCCACCCGCCCCTCCGGGCCGATCACGACATTGCCCGTCGCTACGACGTTGCCTTTCACGTCTCCGTCCACACGTACGCCTGCTTTGGTATTGATATCCCCCGTAAACACGGTCGCGCAGGGAATACATGCATCCGGTATGTTCTTATAAGTGCGCTGGACTTCCTCCATCTTCGGTTTCACTATTACCCCTCCTTAGATATTGATATATTCAGATACTCATCGAGTACATCCGCCAAAATATTCGCCCTTGCCTTATCAGTCTACTTCACCGCTCTGCTGCGCCTGCTGCATTTCGCCTATTTTCTGTTCAAACTGCTTAAGCGCGCTGTCCTGCATTTCAACCGTCTGCTTGAGCGCCTCATTCGTGCTTTTCATTTCATTCAGCGTGAGCAGCGCGCTCACCGAAGTGTACGTGCACAGCGCAAGCACGCAGATCAAAACAACCGCAAAAAGAATTACCCCGCCCCTTCGAACCACAAATGAAACGGGTTCTCTGTGCGCATGATCCTGAGAACTCGCGGTTACACAAAATTTTTCTTTTAATTTGCGTTCCTTATTTCTCATCTGCAATCCGCCTGTACTTTCGTTATTGATACCACAGATATGGCAGGTGAAACAAAATCTGATCCGGCCGTATAACAGTTTATGAGAGCAAAGCGCGCATCTGATGAAAGCTTCCGAGCAGCTGCGCTTGATCGCGGAAGTTATGGCTGTACACCTCAAGCATCACGCCGGCATCGTAGCCTGCCTGCAGCAGCGAAGCTTTCAGCGCCTGTGCGTTCAACTCTCCCGAAAACGGCAGCCGGGGCAAAGCGCCCCCCTGTGCGCGGACATAATCGCAAATATGAATGTTGACGATACGCCCTGCCGCGGGCGGTATAAAGGCCGCGGGTTCAAAACCCGCCTGAGCGGCCTGCTTGATATCGAGTGTAAAATAAAGGTTATCCGTCCGCACGCGGCTCAGCATCTCTTTCGCGAACTCAGGGCGCTCATACCAGCAGTAATGTACGTTCTCCCAGGCGAGTTTAATGCCGTACTCCGCCGCAATACCGGCAATTTCGTCAGTGCGCCCCGCAATATCATCGTAATCAAAGCTGCATGCAGGCACGCGCTTTAAGCGCACCGGGCCATGAAATACATATACGCCGGAGCCCAGTGATCTGCCCGCTTCCAGCACCCGGCGAAAGATTCCCTCCGCTTCCTGCCGCGCCCTTAAATGCCGCGTAAATAGCTGCGGCTCAAACTGCAGCGAGAACGCATGGATCGAATATACGCTGATTCCCTGCGCCTGCGCGCGCGCGTTAAGCTCCGAAACAAAGGCAGGCCTGTACTCGTCAAGACAGCTGAAGAATACCTCCATGGTGTCGATATTCATACTGCCGATCACGTCAATGGCATCCTCAATATATATATCCGGGAAGAAACAGGCAGTGGACAACCCAAACCGCATAAGCGCCTCCAATTTTTATTATATCAGATCATGCGTACATATCCAATAACCAAATGCTGAAAACCGCAGGAACAAAAGGCAGCCGCATTTTTTCAGTCATGTTAAAAATTTGCCGGAATCGGTACAATAAAAGGAGAAAATTTAATGGCCGTCGAAATTAATGAAATTAATGATATATAAATATTTAAATGTCCGAGGTGGCTTATGAAAAGGATCGTGATCGTAGGTGGGGCTGCGGGCGGCGCGTGCGCTGCCGCGCGCTTAAGGCGCCTCGACGAAAAAGCAAAGATCACACTCATCGAGCGCGGCGAGCATTTATCGCCCGCAAATTGCGGATTAGCATACTGTATCGGCGGCGTTGTGGACGATCCCACAGCACTGCTGCTTCATTCTCCCGAGGTATTCCAGCAGCGCTATAACACAGACGTCCGCCTTTACTGTGAGGCGACAGAGATCAACCGCTTCGGGCACACCATCAAGGTAAAAAACTTAAAATCAGGGCGCAGTATTTCTTTGAAATACGATAAGCTTGTGCTCGCAACGGGCGGTCTGCCAGTGATCCCTAATATTTCCGGCATCGGCAGCAAGCGCGTATTTACGTTGCACAGCTTTTTGGATATGGAAGCAATACTGAAGTTCATCGGCAATCACGAGGTGCGGCGCGCGGTCGTAATAGGCGGGGGCTGCATCGGGCTGGAGGCCGCCGAAAACCTCATGCGGCGCGGTATCAACACCGGCATCGTGGAGGCGGCGGCTCATGTGCTGCCGGATATGGATTTTGACATGGCGCAGTTCGCGGCGGCCGAGATCGAAAAGCACGGAATATCGCTAGGCCTTAACACATCCGCAACTGCGTTTGAAGAAAACGGGGAAGGGCTGCGCGTCAAGCTTTCAAGCGGCCTCGATATATTTGCCGACATCGTCATCGTCGCCGCGGGTATACGTCCCGAAACCTCTCTCGCACGCAAGGCGGGCCTAGGGATCGGTCTTACGGGCGGAATCATCGTAGACGAGCACCAGCAGACGACCGATAAGGATATTTATGCAGTGGGAGTCGCGGTAGAAGTAGAAGGCACATTTGGCCGTACACTCATACCGTTTGCGTCCCCCGCCGTGCGCCAGGGGCATGTGGCGGCGGACAACATATGCGGCGTCGGGGTCAAGTACAAGAATACGCTCCGCGTGTTTATGACGGAGCTGTTCGATCTGCATCTGGGCAGCGCGGGGCTTACGGAAGAACAGCTTAATGCGTTCGACGTCAAATTCGAGAAGATATATACACGCGGAATCGCGCATGCTCCCTACTATCCCGGCCCGGCCGAACTCACGCTAAAGCTGATGTTCGACAAGCGCACCGGGCGCATCTACGGCGTTCAGATTGCGGGCGGAGCAGGCGCCGATAAGCGCCTCGACGTGATCGCCACCGCAATGCGCGCGGGGCTCACCGCCGACAGGCTTTCCGAACTGGAGCTGTGCAGCGCGCCGCCGTACGGGAACGCAAAGGACGCGGTCAACATGGCAGGTTACGCCGCGCAGAGCGTAATGCAGGGCAGCAGCGATGTTATCCACTGGCACCATATCGCCGCCACAAAGCGGCTGCTTCTCGACGTACGCACAGAAAAGGAGTTTGAAGCCGGTTCGCTTTCCGGCGCGGTCAGCATACCCTTGGAAGAACTGCGTGAGCGCGTATCCGAGCTGCCCAAAGGAAGCCGCATACTCTGTTTCAGCGGCAACGGCGAGCGCGGCTACCTTGCCGAGCGCATATTAAAGCAGCACGGTTACAACGTCAAAAACCTTTCAGGCGGGCTGCGCCTGTATCAAATTTTCAGTCAGGGTGAGAAAAATGGAACTGTCCAAATATGAGGCGCTGGCCGCCAAGCTCAAGGTACTAAGCCATCCGGTGCGCATTTGCATTGTTCACGGCATCGCCACGAAGGGCTGCCACGTGAAGCAGATCTGCGAGACGCTCGGCATACCGCAGCCCGTGATTTCGCTGCATCTTTCCAAGCTCCGCGCGGCGGGTATCGTCGAAGGTAAACGCCAGGGCAATTTCGTCTGCTACCGCGTCACCGACAAAACAGCGCTGAAGCTGCTGGAAATGCTACCGAACTAAAAAGGAGTCAGCTATGATACTGCAGGAATATAAAGCACCCGATTTTTCAGCCCCGGAGTTTTGCAGCGCACCCGATGTTACCTGCATCTCTGCGAAACAGGACGGCATTGCGCCTGGCGGATACCACGCGACCAGCATCTACCCGGAGTATTTCAAGACCGGCGGCATTTGGCGGCTCATTGAGAAAAGCCGCATGGACTGCGCCGTAATCATAAAAAGCGGCGAGCCCTTCGCCGTGGAGCAGCGCAACATCCGCGCAGGCGACACAGTGGTTTTGGGCCGCAGCGAGAACGGAAGCTGCGGCATTTATGTGCATACAACCGGCTTTACCTGCGATGCGGAAGAAAAGGACGGCTTCTCGTTCCGCGGCTCGCGCACGCGCGAGACCTCGTACTCGCGCGATTATGACAGCCTGTATGAGCTGCTGCGCTATGAGAAAGCGCACGGCTTTGCCGTCTGGGTGCTGGGTCCTGCGTGCACGTTCGACTTCGATTCGCGCCGCGCAATGGCGGCTCTCATCCGCCGCGGCTATGTGCACGCGCTGTTCGGCGGCAACGCGCTCGCGACGCACGACCTTGAGGCCGCGGTATTCAAAACCGCGCTCGGCCAGGATATCTACACGCAGCGTAGCGTGCAAAACGGCCACTACCACCACCTCGATACGATCAATCTCGTACGCGAATGCGGCTCCATACGTAATTACATCCGGACGCAAGGCATTGAAGACGGCATCATGGCGGCGGCGACGGACCGAGATATCCCCTATGTACTCGCGGGCTCCATACGCGACGACGGCCCCCTGCCCGACGTCATCGCCGACGTATACGAATCGCAGTCGCGCATGCGCGCGCTGCTGTCGGGCGCGACCACGGTCATCGCGCTCGCGACGCAGCTTCACGCGATCGCCGCGGGCAACATGACGCCAAGCTACGCCGTCCGCGACGGCGTGATCCGCCCCGTCAATTTCTACGCGGTGGACGTTTCAGAGTTTGCCGTGGGCAAGCTGCACGACCGCGGTTCGCTCTCCGCGCGTTCTATCGTCACCAACGTGCAGGATTTCCTCGTCAATCTGGAGAGAGGACTCAAATAGGAGCGGATATCATTCGCCCGATATCCCCCTTTTTCGCCGTGCGCTTTTGGCCGCCGCTTCCATCCCTTTGCCGGATTTATAAATTGCACACATAATCCCTTTATAATATAATAGCCCAATGGCAAGCTTAAGATTTACGCGCAAAGGGAATGACGGTATGAAACAATCGCTGCTGGGAAACGTCTTATTACTGATCACCGCAATCATATGGGGTGCCGCGTTCGTCGCCCAGAAGATCGGCGTCGTTGAATTGGGCACGTTTACACTCACATCGGTGCGGTTTTTTATCAGCGGCGTCGCGCTGCTGCCTTTTGCGCTGATACGGAACAAAAAGCGCAGGCTGGATGCACAGCGCGCCGGAGAGTCCGGAGCGCTTACCGTAACGGAAAAAAAATCGCTCATATGGGGCGGCGTCATATGCGGCGTTTGCCTCATGCTTGCGACGGTGACGCAGCAGTACGGACTGAAATATACCAGCGCGGGCAAGGCGGGTTTCATCACGGCGCTCTACATACTGTTTGTACCGGTGTTCCGCTTTTTCGGCGGCAAAAAGGCTTCGATCATGGTATGGCTCAGCGTTCTGGCCGCGCTCGCCGGATTATATCTGCTGTGCATTACAGAAGGATTTTCGGTCAATAAAGGCGATCTGTTCACGCTGCTTTGCGCGGCAATCTTCTCGGTTCATATACTCGTAGTGGACAGGGTTTCGCCGCACACCGACGGCGTGACGATGTCCTGCATACAGTTTTTCGTCGCTTCACTCACCGCCGCTATACCCATGCTGATCATCGAAAAAACTGCATTCTCCGTAATTTTGGCGGGCTGGGCGCCGCTGCTGTACCTTGGCATCATTTCGGGCGGCATAGGCTATACGCTGCAGATATTGGGGCAGCAGCGCACCGAGCCTACCGTGGCGTCGCTCATCATGAGCCTAGAGTCGGTTTTTGCCGCAATCAGCGGCGCAGTATTCCTGTCCGAGTCGCTGCGCGGAAGAGAGATTATCGGCTGCGTAATCGTGTTTGCGGCAATATTGGTTTCACAGATAGACCCGCGTCAGCTCCGCATCGGCAAACGCAAACCAAGCCATTCATAATGGTTTTGATAAACCCGTAATCGGTGCAGCGGCGTGCCGTCAGCGTCATCAGGCAGCCCCGGCTGGTTTCAAGAGGCCCCGAAGCCCTCGCTTCTTCCTCGCTTAAGTCCATCTCTTATGCATACAAAAAGCCCGCCTCAGGCGGATTACCCAACCCGCCTGAAGCGGACTAATTACCCTGCGATTATTGTATCAGCGAACCCTTTGCCGCATCGATGGTCATCATGTTTGCCGCTTAAAGCTCGCCGCAGTATTATTATCGTCCGCAGCGCCTTAAGACGCCGCCTTCGCGCTCTTGCCCACGCCTTCAAAACACATATCGATGTGTGTAGCTTCCATTTTCTTTTTGCTGGCAATCTGCACGATGATCGTGACGATGACCGAAACGGGCAGCCCGATAAACAGCGGGTCGAGGTTCTGCACCACAGGGCTGGAAGACAGGCTGTGCACCGGCGCCTCGGCTGAGCCTAAAATGGCGTTGACGAGACCGAATACTTTTGCCTCTTTTACATGGAACAGCAGCATCCAGAGCAGGCTTGCGCCGGCTCCTGCAATCATACCGGATATCGCTGCTGCCCTGGTCAGCTTCTTCGAATACAGCGCGCCTACAAACATGGGCAGAAACGCTGCGCCGCACAGCCCAAAGAACAGCCCCGTCGCGATCGCGATCGCGCCGTCCCAAATCTTCGGCAATACCAATGCCAGCACAACCGTCACAATGATCGCTATCAGCGTGCCGATGCGCGTCGCCAGCATACTTTTCTGGCCTGTCGTCATAGATGAGCCTATGATATCGCGGCCTGCCGCGGTTCCCATGGTATGGAACTGGGAGCTCATCGTGGACATTCCGGCTGCCAGCAGTACGACCATGAATGCCGTGACGAACCACGGCTCTGTGAACGTTTCGAGGAACTTTGGCATAATCCCGTCAATACCCCCTGCCACTGTATTTGATATCTGTCCGGATGCGTTAAAGAACAGTACGTTTGAAAGCGCGCCGACCACGAACGCCACACCCGTCATCAACAGTATGAATATACCGCCGATCGGCACCGCACGGTTGATCTCGCGGTCGCTCTTGACCGTCATAAAGCGCACGGCTAGCTGCGGCTGCGTCAGTACGCCTATGCCCACGCCCGCGACGATGCTCGTCATTACGGTCATCCAGTTAACCGAAAATGGTACGGGCATCGAAGTCCATCCCGTAAAGCCGTCTGTAAATCCCACCGTCTGTTCCGCCGCCTTCGGGTTATTCATAAGATCGGTCAGCGCCTGATGGGCTGGGGTAACGCCGCCAAGCTTCGAATAAACCATGATAATCAGCGCCAACATGCCCACAATCATCAACCCACCCTGAAAAGCGTCCGTATACATGACGCCTTTTAAGCCTCCGAAGATCACGTATGCCGCGACGATGATCGCGGATATCAGCAATGCAATGTTATAATCCGCCAGTCCCAGCCCGGGCTGCAGAATTTTTGCTACACCGATCATAACCGCCGCCGCATAAACCGGCATAAATATGAATATCAGTATTCCGGCAAATTTCTGAATAAACTTCGAATTAAACCGCTTGCCTAAAAACTCCGGGAAAGTGTGCGCATCAAGGTTGCGCCCGATATGGCGCGTACGTTTTCCGAAAACGACGAACGCGATGAAGATACCGAGGAATATATTGAAAAACGTCAGCCACAAAAGGCTCATGCCATTCACTCCGGCCTGCCCGCCATATCCTATGATAGCGGACGTACTGATGAAGGTCGCGCCGTACGATAATGCCATAACGGCCGGGTGTGTCTTTCTGCCCGCCAGCATATAGTCCTGTGCGTTCTTGGTTCTGCGCCAGCCAAGGAAGCCTAAAAAACCGACAATGGCAAGGTATACGATAATAATGATAATTTTAACCGGTTCCAATTTTCCGCCCTCCAATCTTTAATATCAATCAGAACTCAGATATCCAGTTTTTCCGTGATTTCCTTGTCTTCTTTTTCCCAGTTAACGTCCTTTTTCAATTCAGCTTCGGATTCAGCGCCTTTATTCCAGTTGCATATGCCGTAAATAACGCAAAGAAGAGCAGAAGCGATACACAGAACGTATACAAGAAAAATCCCGAGATCACCCATTCCCAGCATAAGATCACCTTCCTTTATTAATTTTTCATGTATATCAAAAAACCCTCCGGCAGGTACCGAAGGGCAAACAGAAATCGAATTCACCGTGCGACGATATGAATTACGCTACCCATACTACCTTGCTACGATTTCAGTATAAAAAGGTTTGAGGATTTTGTCAAATGATTATTTCGTAGTACTAACAAAAACGCCGGGAGGTTGAAACGCGGCAGCCTTACGCATCATAACCGCTTTTCTTATATCGAATATCGCCGTATTCACCATATCCGCAGTCGAACCGGATAATGTATTCCTCTGTGTATTTCCGTTCCGGGTTCAGCATTTCCAGTCGATTTTCGCCGGGTTTGGTTCGTTCTCCATGGCAACGGCGCGCAGCGCGGCTTCCATACGTCCGCACTCTTCCGCCGCACATTGCTCGATATGCACCCACGGCGCATCAACCCCAAGCCGGTCGTAGGCGACGGCCAGCGCCCCGTAAAACGCGAGCCCGATGCAGTGCCGTGCCGAGTGTATGGCGGATGCGGATTGGCCGATCGCACGTGCGGCGGCTTGCGCGGCAGGGCTTGCATCCGCTTCACGCGCTGCGGCATGGCATTCCAGTATCGCCTGCTTTGCGCCCGGAAGCCGGATCGCTCCCGACATCCACGAACGCGCGGCGGCAAGCGCGTTTTTAGGGCGCGTGTCATCCGGAAAGCGTTTGCTCCACAGCGGCAGCAATATCCGCGCGGCATAATCCGCTGCCCATGCAGCAAGCGTTGATTTGCTTTGCGTTTCAATTAATCTCATAAGCGACTGAATATACGGCGCCCCCCAGTCGCTCAGCATCTTTCGTGCTTTGGGCATACGCTTCCTCCCTGTTTTACAAAGTCAATCTGTTGTTTATCACGGAATCCAGCGGCTTTAAAGCATCCATCAATTCTCCTTCAAAAACGCGTACTGTCCGTATTATTCGCGCCTTACATAAATAACAAAGAAGAAATTCCCCCGATTCTGAATAGTGTAAGCCCACCGGTCTTTCGAACTCTATTTTTAAGCGCAGTTCTTATTTTTATCCAACTGTGGATCGATCGTGTTTGCTGCTGTAATAGTTTACATGAATTGATTATTTACCGCTCAATAACAATGGTACATTCTGTTGCCAGCGCCGCGATTGATGCAACGGCTGCGAAAACAGGAGCCAATGCGATACCAACTACACCGACGGTCAGCGGAAAGCTGAGAATCTCCTTGTTATCTTTATCCTTTATCGTCACTTTTCTCGCGTTGCCTTCCCGGATGATCGCTTTAATCTTTGCCATCAAGTCTTCTCCATTAACCCTGAACTCTTCCGTTTTCTTTTCTTCGTCCATTATACCTGCCTCCTTGTTTTGTAAAATTATGATATTCTCATTATACCACTATCGCCACACCCATAATATTATTATTTTGAACCATATTTGTTACTGCTGCTTTATGAAAAAAATAATAAATAATCATACAACATATTTAGAATACATAGACCCGTAGTCCCTTGAGTGTCGGGGACGCGGCAATCCTGACGGATGATTTATCGCCGTCTTATCATTCTCTGTTATCATTCTCCAACAGCCGGTTGACAAGCCCTGCTTTTTATAATATGATGGGTCAAGATTGCATTTTGCTAATTATTCCACCCTCAAGGCCATCAATAAAAACAGAGTGCGACCTCATTGTATTCGCATAAAAACCAACAATGCTTTTAATTAATATAAAGAGGTATTTTTATGTTTCAAAACATCAGCGAAGCCAAGGAATTCTGCAGCAAAAACGGTATCAGGATGATCGATTTCAAGCTGACCGATCTGCACGGCCGCTGGCGCCACATCACCATCCCGGTCGAACGCTTTGACGAGGATATCATGACGTACGGCATCGGTTTCGACGGCTCCAACTACGGTTACGCCATGGTGGAAAACAGCGATATGGTATTTATACCCGATCTGTCCACCGCCATCGTCGACCCGTTCGTCGAGATGCCCACGCTGGCGATGATCGGTGACGTAATGGTCATAGACAATCCGAATAACCGCCCGTTCGACCAGTATCCGCGCAACGTCGTGACGCGTGCCACCGAGTATATGCGTTCGACGGGCGTTGCGGACGAAATGGTCATCGGCCCGGAATACGAATTTCATATATTCGACCATGTCAGCTACGACGTAGAACCGCAAAACGTTTCCTTTGCGCTCCGCAGCAAGGAATCCGTCTGGAGTTCCGGCGACCAGGGGGACAACACCGGCTTCCATACACCTCCGCACGGCGGCTACCACATCGATAAGCCCTTCGATATTGCATACGATATACGCAACCGCATGTGCGCGGAGCTCGGCCGGTGGGGCGTAGATATCAAATACCACCATCACGAGGTCGGCGGCTCCGGCCAGGTTGAGATAGAGGTGGAGCTGGGAGAGGTCAAGCGCCTCGCAGACGCCACTATGATCGCAAAGTATGTCATCCGCAATACCGCGATACAGATGGGCAAGACGGCTACGCTGATGCCCAAGCCGATCTACGGCGAGGCGGGCAACGGCATGCACGTACACATGCTGCTGAAAAAGGAAGGCAAATCCCTATTCTACGATCCGGACAGCTATTCGCAATTGAGCCAGACCGCTATGTATTTCATCGGCGGCATTCTTACCCACGTGAAGGCGCTCTGTGCATTCACCAACCCGACAACGAACTCCTACAAGCGCCTGGTACCCGGATTCGAGGCGCCCGTCACCGTAGGCTTCGCCACGGCCAACCGCAGCGCCGTGATCCGAATCCCTGCCTATGCCAAATCGCCTGATAAAAAGCGCTTCGAACTGCGTTGCCCGGATGCCACGTGCAACCCCTACTATGCGTTCGCAGCCATACTGATGGCGGGTCTGGATGGCATACAAAGGAAGATAGACCCGAAAGACTACAACTGGGGACCGTTCGATTTCAACCTCTACAATCTGTCCGACGAGGAAAAGGCGCAGCTCTCCACGCTGCCTACAAGCCTGGACGAGGCCCTGAACGCGCTTGAAGGCGACCACGAATTTCTGACAAGCGGCGGAGTTTTCCCAAAAGCTCTTATCACGACGTGGATCAAAAGCAAACGCGCCGAATCCGGTTTGATCAACCGCATCCCTCATCCGAAGGAGTTCGAACTGTACTACGATTTATAATCAATGCCAAAAAGGGGCGGGCTTGTGAACTGACCCCCAAAAGTTAGACAAATATTTTATTTAGCAGCCGAGAGGGCTT
>CAZLRM010000036.1:0-11739 GCA_964561895.1 uncultured Christensenellaceae bacterium
GTTGTGGACGGGCAGATGATCAAGTGCTGGCGCTATCCGAAGTCGCACGGCAGCCAGACGCTTTACGAAGTGGTGCAAAACTCGTGCAACGTCGGTTTCATGCAGATGGGGCTTCGCATGGGCACGCAGACGTTCTACGACTACATACACAGCTTTGGTTTCGGCCAGGAAACCGGGATCGCATTTCCCTCCGACGGTTCAGGCATCATGATGTCGGAAAAATATGTTACAAATTGTGACCTCGCCCGGATCGCGTTCGGGCAATCGATAGCCGTTACACCGCTTCAGCTGATCTCCTCATTCAGCGCAGTGGTGAACGGCGGTTTTTTATATCAACCGTCGCTTGTCAAAGGCTTAACCGACAGCGACGGCAACTATATAGAAGAGTTTGATCCCGTATTACAATCGCAGCCGATCAGTTCTGAGACGTCGGCGACGGCGCGGGATATACTCGAAAGCGTGGTGACAGAGGGCAGCGGAAAGAATTGCTATATCGCGGGCTACCACGTAGGGGGCAAGACAGGCACGGCACAAAAATATGACGAGAACCACAATGTAATGCATGATAAAGTGGTGGCATCGTTCATCGCGTTTGCGCCGGTGGACGATCCGCAGATCGCAATTCTTTTCATTGTGGACGAACCGAGCGTGCCGGTGACCTTTGGCAGCATCGTTGCCGCTCCCTATGTGAAGCAGGTGCTGGAAAACGCGCTGCCGTACCTCGGCGCAGAGAAGGATTTGGCGGAAGTGCCGCAGAGAGATCAGGTGCAGGTGCCCGATGTGAGCGGTCTTGACCCGGCCGCGGCGGAGACTGCGCTTGCCGCATTGGGGCTGGATTATCTCGCGGATGGAACGGGCAACGTGACAGGCCAGCTTCCCGCACCGGGCGCAACCGTGGATAAAGGCACAACGGTCCTGCTGTATACGCCCAACAAGGCGGAGTTTGACGACATGGAGGGCATGACTGTCGTACCGGATATCTCCGGCAAAACAATTATGGAAGCTGCGCAGATCATAAAGGACGCAAAGCTTGTGATGACGCCCAGCGGCAAGGGAACCGCAAAGTATCAGAGCCCGGAAGCCGGAACTGTCGTGGCGCAGGGGACGGAGGTTCTGGTAGAATTCAGCGAATCGGGAGGCTAACCGCAATTTTTGCGTTACTTTCGCGTTATGATATGTTATAATCCTCAGAAGATTGAAGAACTGGGGGGATGCAATTGAAGTTATCGCAACTTGTTCTTGAGGATATGCAATTGCTCGGGGATGGCGATACCGATATCACCGCCGTAGAATACGACTCAAGAAAGGTGCGCAAAGGCGCGCTGTTTTTCTGCATCAGCGGTTTTAAAACGGACGGACACATTTATGCGCCGCAGGCTGTAGCCGCAGGCGCGACTGCGCTGATGGTCACGCACAAGCTGGAGCTTGATGTGCCGCAGATCGTCGTGGAAGACGCACGGATTGCGATGGCGCTGATCGCGCGGGAGTTTTACGGGCGGCCGGATGAGCGGCTTAAAATGATCGGAATCACGGGCACCAACGGAAAGACGACCACCACTTACATGATTAAATCGGTGCTGGAGCACGCGGGCATTAAGACAGGGCTCATCGGCACCATCGTCAACATGATCGGGCAGCAGGAGCTGCCTACGGAGCGTACGACGCCCGAATCACCCGACCTTTTTGCGCTGCTTAACCGAATGGCGCAAGAAGGATGCGTATCGGTTGTGATGGAAGTATCGTCACATTCATTGGCATTAGGACGCGTATCGGGTATCACGTTCGAGGTTGGCGTATTCACCAACTTAACACAGGACCACCTCGACTTTCACGAAAACTTTGACAACTACCGCGCAGCAAAAAAGAGACTGTTTTACGCATCTAAAAAAGCAGCGATCAATGCCGATGACAGTGCGGCGTATTATATGATGGATGGTATCGAAATCTGCTGGCGGACATATGGTATTAAAGAAGAGGCCGATGTATATGCGAAAAATATCGAAATCACACCGCGCGGCGTGACTTACGATTTATGCAGCGGTAACGCCATGCTGCCGCTTTCGATCCGTATACCGGGCATATTCAGCGTGTATAATTCGCTTTCTGCGGCAACGGTGTGTATGCTGCTGGGAGTTAAGCTTGAGACCATAAAAACGGGCCTTGAGGCCATGCCAAGCGTTGCAGGCCGGTTTGAGGTGCTGGATACGGGCGAGCGCCCGTTTACAATCATACTCGACTACGCACATTCGCCCGACAGCCTGGAGAATACGCTTAAAACGGTCGGTACGTTTGCGCGCGGGCGTATTGTGCCGGTGTTTGGCTGCGGCGGAGACCGCGACAGGGGGAAACGCCCCATCATGGGCGAGATCGCGGGGTCGCTTTCGACCTTTGCCATCATCACATCCGACAATCCGCGTACGGAGGAACCGTGCGAGATTATCCGCGCGGTAGAGGAAGGCATGAAACGTACACAATGCCCGTATGTGTGCATTGAGAGCCGGCGTGAAGCGATCCGCTACGCGATTGACAACGCGCAGGCTGGCGACGTGATCGTTCTTGCAGGCAAGGGGCATGAAACCTATCAGGAGGTATGCGGCGTAAAGCATCCCTTTGACGAGAAGATCATCGTGAGGGAACTGCTGAGCGAAGACATAAACAAATAGAGCCGGATTTTATGCCATACAGGAGATAAAGCAGATATGGATAACATTATATACGCGGTGCTCGTTTCATTCGGTGTAGCGCTGGCCGCGGGGTATGCAGGCGTGCCGCTTTTAAGGCGGCTGAAACTGGGGCAGCAGGTGCGCGATGACGGGCCTAAGACGCATCTCTCCAAGGCGGGAACGCCTACGATGGGCGGGCTAATTATGTGGCTCGGCCTTATCGCAGCGACGCTTTTCTTTTCGCGCGGGGATTATGAGTATGTGTGGCTTTCGCTCGGTGCGACGGTCGGCTTCGGGCTCATCGGGCTTATGGACGATATGATCATCGTACTTAAAAAGCGCGCATTAGGCCTTCGCGCATACCAGAAAATTATCGGTCAGGTCGGTATTGCGCTGATCGTGGCGTATTTCGCATATCAAAACCCGCTGATCGGGTCAAAAATCATTATACCTTTTGGCGGCGGGCTGGAATGGGATCTCGGCGGCTGGTATATCCCCTTCACGGTGTTCGTGATCGTCTCAATGGTCAACGGCGTGAACTTAACGGACGGGCTTGACGGGCTTGCCTCGGGCGTCACGATGATCAACGCGCTCACCTTTACGATTATCATTTATACCATGTTCCTGCCGAGCGTACAGCAGGGCCTATACTGGACCGGCACGATCAACGACAACGCGACGGTGATGAACAACATGATGATATTCTCGGCGGCACTCATGGGCTCCTGCCTCGCGTTTATGCGCTTCAACGCATACCCCGCCAAGGTGTTTATGGGTGATACCGGGTCACTTGCGCTAGGCGCGGCGCTTTCGGTGATCGGCATCGTCACCAGGCTGCAGCTACTGCTTGCGGTCACGGGCATTATGTATGTTGCATCAACGGTTTCCGTGATACTGCAGGTAGGCTCTTATAAGCTGCGCAAGAAGCGCATATTTAAAATGGCGCCGCTGCACCATCACTTCGAGCTCAAGGGGATACCGGAAACAAAGATTGTCGCAATGTACATGGTGATTACGACGGTGTTCAGCCTCATCGCCATATTGAGCGTACCACATTGAGGCGGAGGCAATGATGAATTATACCGGTAAAAGGGTAATGGTTATCGGAATGGCCAAAAGCGGTATCGCGAGTGCGCAGCTGCTGCTTGAAAAAGGCGCACACGTCGTGCTTTACGACGCGAAGCCGGTGAGTGCTTTTCCGGCCGGAATGTTTACCGAATTCGAGGGCAAAGCGCAGTTCGCTTTCGGCGCGGATGCGAAAGCCGTTGCAAAGGATGCGGATGCGCTGGTATTAAGCCCTGGCGTACCGACGAACCTGCCGTTCATATCGGAAGCGAAGAAAGCGGGGAAAAAGGTCATCGGCGAGATCGAACTGGGCTATATCTTCTCAGCCGGGGAGTTCGTTGCCATTACGGGCACCAACGGAAAAACGACGACGACCGCGCTCACGGGCGAGATATTCAAAAACGCGGGATTTCATACGTATGTGCTGGGAAATATCGGCGTGCCCATCGCGGGCGAGGCGACGAATACGAAGCGGGGCGACATCGTTGTCGCAGAGACGGCGGCGCTGCAGCTTGAGACCATCGAGACATTCCGTCCGCACGCGTGCTCGGTGCTCAATATCACGGAGGATCATTTAAATCGTTATGGCACGATGGGAAATTATATCGCGGCCAAGGAGCGTGTGTTTGAGAACCAGACGGCAGACGATTTTTGCGTGCTCAATATGGATAACGATATTGCGGCGGGCATGGCGGGAAAACAAAAATCCCGCGTGATCGGTTTTTCGCGGAAAGTTGCACTTAAACCCGGCGTATTTATAGAGGAAGGCAATATCGTCAGCGCAGAGGAGGACGGCGTTCATATGATCTGCAGCGCCGGCGAGGTGAAGATACCCGGCCCGCACAACCTCGAGAACGCACTTGCCGCCGCGGCGCTTGCGCGGTGCTACCGCATACCGGAGGCGGTCATCCGCGATACGCTTATGACGTTCCCCGGAGTGGAGCACCGCATCGAATTTGTGAGGGAATTCCACGGCGTGCGCTACATCAACGACTCCAAAGGCACCAACCCGGATTCGACCGAGAAGGCGGCGGCGGCGATGGAAGCCCCTACAGTAATCATTATGGGCGGATCGGAAAAGAACAGCAGCTTTACGGCGCTGTTTGCGGGCTTTGGTCCGCTGATCCGCAAGGTGATTGCGATCGGGGAGACGCAGCCGCGCATACTAAGAGATGCGGCGGAGGCGGGTTTTACGGATATCGTCAAGGCGGATGGATTTGCCGAGGCGGTGGATATGGCGCGCGATATCGCACAGCCGGGGTGGAACGTGCTGTTGTCGCCCGCATGCGCGAGCTTCGATATGTTCGAAGATTATGAGCACCGGGGACGCGTCTTCAAGGAGATCGTCAATTCGTTTTAGGGGGGGCCGGCATGACAAAGCGCTCGTTCGATTATACGCTGCTCGTCATGACAATCGTGCTCGTGCTGTTCGGCATCGTGATGGTGTTCAGCGCGAGTTTTTATTCTGCCGAAAACAGCTCGTCCACAAATTATAACGGATATTTTTATTTCTGGAAACAGATTCAGGGCGCGGTACTGGGCCTTTTCGTGATGATCGCGCTGATGTTCTTTGACTACCACCACTTAAAGAAGCTGCGCTTCTGGATTATCGGCCTCGCGCTTTTGATGATGGTGCTCGTGTTTGTACCGGGTATCGGCATTGAGCGCAACCATTCGCGGCGCTGGATCAATCTGATCGTCATAGAGATACAGCCGGTAGAAGTACTCAAATTTGCCATCATCGTCTTTATGGCTTCAACGATATCGATCAACCGGGGCAGGATGAATAAATTCACCTACGGCATGCTTCCCTTTCTCGGCCTGCTGGGTATCAGCGCGGTGCTGCTGTATCTGCAGCCCAATTTCAGCGCTGTCGTTACGTTGGCGCTGCTCGTATTTATAATGATGCTGGTAGGGGGCGCTAACCTCAAGCATTTCGCCATCATGGGCGCACTGGGCATCGGCGGAGGAACTGTCGCAATGATCGCCACGGATTACCGTATCGACCGGATATCGGCACTGCTTGATCCATGGAACCCAGAGTATATGAAGAAGGAAAGCTACCAACTCGTACAATCCTTGTATTCGATAGGCTCAGGCGGGCTGTTCGGGCGCGGCCTGGGCAACTCGCGCCAGAAGTTTTTATACCTGCCCTACAGCGAGTCGGACTGTATATACGCGATCATTGTGGAAGAACTGGGTTTTATCGGCGGACTGCTTGTGATTGCCGCATTCGGGCTGCTGATTTGGCGCGGTGTTCGCGCAGCGCTTAAAGCGCCCGACGATTTTGGCATGATGCTTGCGACGGGTATTACCGCGCTCATCGCAATACAGGTCTTCATCAATATCGGCGTCGTGACGGGCTGCGTGCCGCCCACCGGCGTCGTTCTGCCATTCATCAGCCATGGAAGCACATCGCTGGTAACGTTTATGGCGTCCATCGGTGTTCTGCTTAACATCACCCGGCAAGGAAGTATGGCTTAGCGCACACCTTCGTCTGCCTTGCATAAGATATGGTATGCGAAATATTGCGGGGGAGACAACATGTCGAAGCTGATTATAAGCGGCGGTGCGCGGCTGGAAGGTGAGATTTCCGTTCAAGGCGCGAAAAATGCAGCGCTCCCCATTTTTGCCGCAGCGCTGCTGACAGAAGAGCCGGTGGTGATATACAACTGGCCGGCGATATCAGATGTATATTATATGCTATCCATTCTCGAACATATCGGAGCCCATGTGGCATACGAGAAGGATAAGCTGGTAATCGACACAAGGCGCGCGAAGCGCTGGGAAATGCCCGATAAGCTGGCCAAGGAGATCCGATCCTCGATATTTATGATGGGCCCGATACTTGCGAGGTTTCGCATGGCGCGGTTCACATATCCGGGCGGATGTGAGATAGGCTCGCGGCCCATCGATCTTCATTTACAGGGGCTCAAATGCCTTGGCGTGCATATTACCGAGGCGGGCGGGCACATCATGTGCGAGGGAAAAGGCCTAAAAGGCGGCGATGTCCATCTCGATTACCCCAGCGTAGGCGCCACCGAGAACCTCATGATGGCATCGGCGCTTGCGTCGGGTTCCACCGTGATCCGCAACGCCGCGCGCGAACCCGAGATCATAGAACTGCAAGACGTGATTAACCAGATGGGCGGCGACGTGAAGGGTGCTGGTACAAGCAATATACTGATCGAAGGAAAAAGCAAGCTGAATGGCTTTACTTACCGGTGCATACCCGATCGCATCGCGGCAGGTACATTTATGGTGGCGGCAGCGGTTACGCGTGGCAAGATCACGCTTAAAAACGTGATCCCGGAGCACCTGTATGCGATTTCCGCGAAACTGCGCGAAGCGGGTGCGCAAATCGGAATGTATGAGGATGCGGTAACCATACAGTGCCCGGAACGCCTGAAGGAGATGCACCTCATCGAAACGGGCCCGTACCCGGGGTTTCCGACCGATTTGCAGGCGCCCATGTGTACTGCCGCCAGTGTCGCAAAAGGAACGAGCATTATCGCGGAAAGTGTTTTCGACAATCGGTTTAAGCATGTGCCGGAACTGTTGCGTATGGGCGCAAACATTGTGATCAAGAATAATGTTGCAATCATCAAAGGCGTGGAAAAGCTGCATGGCGCGGATGTAAAAACAACGGATCTGCGCGGCGGCGCAGCGCTGGTGCTCGCGGGGCTGTGCGCTGAGGGTACGACGATTATTGAGCAGGCGCGAATCATTGACCGGGGATATGAAACGCTGGAATCCGATCTTAAGGCATTAGGTGCGGATATCCGGAGGGAGGAATAGCTTGAACAAAGGAAAAAGGACGGCAACGCTTATTTCCGTGTTGATATTTGTGTGTGCCCTTATTTTTGCCGCGTACGAGCTGTTCCAGATTCGCGAGATCAAAGTAGCCGGGTGTAAAGCCCTGAGCGCAGAGCAGATTGAAGAGTTTTCGGGGCTGAAGCGCGGGCAATGTATTTTCTTTGTAAATACAGGCGCGGTCAAAGAGGCGCTGGCACAAAACCCGGCTGTTAAGCCGATAAACGTCAGTATTGAATACCCTTACAGCGTTGTGATCGAGATTGAGGAGAGAACGCCTGCGGCGTATATCGATAAAAACGGTATACGTCTTGTTATTGACAAGGAGGCGCTTCTGCTTGCGGTGGATACAAACCCGGTTGGCGAGGCGGGCCCGACGGTGGTTGGCATTTTAACAGACCGCTTTGAGGTGGGACAACCATTAGGCGATGACGCGTATAAACGCAAGGCGTTTTCGGATCTGCTGAGAGCCTTGCCGGAAAGCGGCCTAGATATCGTCTGTTTCGATATGACCTACACATCTGCGATAAAGCTTATAACCTCAGAAGGATTTACGATCGAATTGGGGGATGAAAGCGCGCTAATAACTAAGCTCGCTCTTGCCAAAAGTATGGCTGACCGTATGGTGCAGCAGGGGAAAGCGGGTGGTATCATCGACGTCAGTACGGGAGCAAGCGCATATTACCGGGAAAATTAGCCGCATATATTGTTATTTCAGTTAAACCTGATAAAATAATAATATATTATTATTTCTTTGAAGCTTTGATTATTATTTGAGGGGATATCGGCGATACGATGAAGAATACCACGGTCACTGTCGAGTTCGGCACGTCGAAGATCATATGTGTAATCGGACAGGCAAGATCGATTGGCAGTTTCGAGGTGTTGGGCAGCGGCATCGCACGGTATGAAGGTTTAAAAAACGGACGATGGATCAGGCCGTCTGCTGTTGAGGAAGCCGTTGGCAAAGCGCTATACCTTGCTGAAAAAAAAGCCAAGAGACGTATCAAGGAGGTATATGTCAGCGTACCCGGAGTATTTTCCAGAATTATATGTGAAGATGGATACGCGGCGGTTAAAACCGGCTATGTAACAAGGCAGGACGTGGAATCCCTTATCGATGACGCGAACCGGTTTGCAGAAGACCCGCGGTATTCCCTTGTAAACGCAACACCGGTATATTTTTCTCTGGACGGCGCCGAGCCGGTGATTGACGTTATTGGCAGCGCCGCAGCCGAGATAGAGGGCAAGGTATCGTTTATATTCGCCAACAGGCAGTATATTAACGATTGTTTGCAGTATATGGACAACTTGGGAGTAAAGACAAAAGCGTTTATTCCCGAAACTTTAGCGGAAAGCCTGTTTCTCGTTCCGCCTGAAGAGCGCGACGCGAGCGCGGTGCTGCTTAATGTGGGCTATTACGATACCAATGTGACGGTTGTATATGGCGATGCGATTGTGTATAATAAGACCATCCCAGCGGGCGGCATGCAGATTGCCAACGATCTGTCGCTCGTGATGAACATTGACGTGGATATGGCTGAGCAGATTAAAAAGCGGTATTCATTTGGCCTGGATAATACCGGTTCAAAGGTATACGACTACGCGAAGCAAAAAGGCGGCAGGCTAGATAAATTCAGCCACGCTATGGTTGCGGAAATAATCGATGCGAGGATGGAGCATCTATGTGAATTGATCGCGCAGGCAATGGAACAAAGCCCGCTCACCGTGGCAAGGCGCACGCGGATATTTCTTTCGGGCGGCGGGCTTGCAATGATGAAAGGCGCGAGGGATATGCTGCAGAGTCAGCTGAAAAGGCAGGTGCGGCTGCCGGGAGTAGAAGCACCGCAGCTGTCGACACCTAATTATTTTACTGCGCTGGCGCTTTTAAACTATGTATTTGAAAGTAATTTTTTTGATGAAGGGTACAGCGGGGAACCGCTAATTAAAAGGCTGTCGGAGAAAATGTACGATTGATGGCCGCGTATAAGGGGGTTTATCATGCCACTGGAAATTGACGTGGAGCAGGACAGCATCGCCAGGATTAAAGTAATCGGTGTGGGGGGCGCAGGCAATAACGCCGTAAACCGTATGATTGAACACGGGCTGACGGGTGCGGAATTCTTTGCTGTTAATACGGATAAGCAGGCGCTGCTGCTATCCCGGGCTAAAAATAAGATACAGCTTGGCGAGAAACTGACCGGCGGCCTTGGCGTAGGCGGAGACCCTTCACTGGGGCGGCGCGCAGCAGAGGAGAGCATCGAGGAGATCAAGTACATGATCGACGGCGCCAACCTTGTGTATATCGCGGCGGGTTTGGGGGGCGGTACCGGCACGGGCGCAGCGCCCGTGATTGCGGAGATGTCGCGACAGAAAGGCATACTGACAGTCGCGGTGGTTACGATGCCATTTATGTTCGAGGGCGGCCAGCGTTCCATCCGTGCGAAAAACGGGCACGAAGCGCTCAGCGAGGTTGTGGATACGATCGTGACAATACCCAACGACAAACTGCTGCAGGTGATCGGCAAAGGGACATCGATGCTCGAAGCGTTCCGTGTCGCGGACGACGTACTGCGGCAGGGTATTCAGGGCATTACCGATCTGATCGTGAAACCTTCGCTCGTGAATCTTGATTTTGCCGATGTGCGTACGGTGATGATGGAACGGGGTGTCGCGCATATGGGTATCGGCGTGGGGTATGGCGACAATAAAACGATGGATGCGGTCAAACAGGCGATTCAAAGCCCGCTGCTCGAAACAAGCATCGAGGGCGCGAGGGGAATATTGTATAACGTAACGGGCGATCCGACGATCGGACTGCTTGAAATCGAAGAAGCCGCAAACCTGATTAGGCAGGCGGCTGACCCGGAAGCCAACATATTCTTCGGCGCGGATACAGACGACAGCCTCGAGGACGAGGTACATATCACGGTGATTGCGACAGGCTTTGGCGATATCAAGCGGCCTAAATCTTTGGAAGTGCACGAAGAAATCAATATGCCGGACAATATGGACGAGAAGGGTTTTATTCCCGTAAAGCCAGAGCGAAAAGAGCCGGTTTTGGGTATGCTTAACGATACGGGAAACGATCTCGATATACCGCCGTTTCTTCGCCGCAAAAAGGTCAAGCGGGATTTTTAATCAATGGAAACCACCCGCTGCCTTCAGGCGGCGGGTTTTTATTGCGTCGCAGCTGTAGCGTAATGAACGGATAAGGATGAACTATGAACATATTGTTCTTTTTAAAACCCAAGGCTGATCTGGTATTTATTTATGACCATTTCACACTGCGCCAAGCGCTGGAAAAGATGAAGCATCATGGCTATACGGCAATCCCGGTAATCGACAGATCGGGACATTATGCCGGTACGCTGCGCGAAGGCGACCTGCTCTGGGCGGTACTGGAGCATTCTGCGTTTGATAATCACTTGCGCGAACAGTACTTTGTAAAGGATATGCTGAAAGGAAGACAGAACGCGCCTGTCAACGTCAACGCCGCTATTGAAGATTTACTGCTGATGGCGATGAGCCAGAACTTCATTCCTGTAACAGACGACCGCGGGCTTTTCATCGGTATTGTTACGCGGCGCGATATCATGCAGTATTATTACGACAGGCTGCATGAGTGCAAAGAAAAAGAAAATCAATAGGAAATGAGGCTGTGATATTTGGGTGCCTCCGCATATGGTTTCAGATAGCGGATGCCCTTTACAGAACAGATAGCAGGCATCATCCCGCAGCCTTTCTCTGCAATGAGCATGCAGCGGCTGTATAAGACTATACGGAACTGTATATGGATTGATTTGCAGGTATGACATTATACCGCACAATATAACTTTAATGCTAATAATACAATGTATTACTGTTATATATTCGATGGGATTTCCACTTTTTTTGTCGAAACTATATACAATAAACGTCACATATGTGATACTATACAATGTAGCGGATGTATCCAATGCAGGGTATGTTTGTATGACATTGGATATTTTGCGGAGGATCCTGTTGGTCAGTATCATTGAGGCAGACGAATTGGGTCGGGCGCGCGAAACGCGAAAGGAAGAATAACGACGGTAGCATTGTTCATATTGTCAGCTTAGACGCTGGTTTACCAGGTTTAAGACGGACAAATATTTGCAGCCGAAGTTCTCTATAAAAAAGCAAAGCTTTTTTGAGTGAGGATAGAGATTCAGGCATG
>CAZLRM010000037.1:0-11568 GCA_964561895.1 uncultured Christensenellaceae bacterium
CTCCGCGCGGCGGGAGAAAAAACTTTAAACAGCAGGAAGAAGAAAAAGAGTTTAAGGAAAAGCTCGTTTACGTTAACCGCGTAGCCAAGGTCGTCAAGGGCGGCCGTAACTTTCGCTTCACGGCGCTTGTCGTGGTTGGGGACGAAAAGGGCAGGGTTGGCGCAGGCATTGGCAAGGCGGCGGAAATTCCCGACGCGATATCCAAGGCTGTTCAGAAGGCCAAACGTACGATGATTACCGTACCGCTTGTGGGAACGACGATACCTCACGAAGTCATCGGCATATTCGGTCGGGGCCGTGTGCTGTTGCTGCCCGCTTCAGAAGGTACCGGTGTGATCGCCGGCGGCCCTGCAAGAGCGGTTTTAGAGCTTGCTGGAGTCAAGGATATAAAAACAAAGTCTCAGGGTTCCAATACGCCGGCCAACTGCGTGAAGGCGACTATCGAAGGCCTTCGGGCGCTGAAGACCGCGGAAGAATACGCAAGGATGCGCGGCGTGAGCGTCGAGCAGTTAAAGTAAGGGGGCTGAAAATGGCTAAGATTAAGATACAGCTCGTCAAAAGCCCGATCGGCTACGACAAGAGCCAACGCGACACCGTAAAGGCGCTGGGGCTTAAAAGGATCGGCAGTATCGTCGAGCACGAAGATAACGCGCCCATACGGGGTATGATTACAAAAGTGTCGCACCTCGTCAAGGTGCAGGGATAAAGGAGGGCAAGCCGTGAAACTCAATGAACTGAAACCGGCTCCGGGCGCAAAGAAATCTCCCAAACGCGTGGGCCGCGGCGTCGGCTCCGGGTTGGGCAAAACATCCGCGCGCGGCCACAAAGGCCAAAAAGCACGCAGCGGCGGCAGCGTACGTCCAGGCTTTGAAGGAGGCCAGATGCCGCTTAGCAGAAGGCTGCCTAAAAGAGGGTTTACCAACATATACGCCAAGGAATACGCGATCGTCAATGTGAGCGACCTTAATCAGTTTGATAATGGCACGGAAGTGACATCGGAACTGCTGGTTGAGAGCAAACTGATCCGTAAGCCGCTGGATGGCCTAAAAGTGCTGGGAAACGGAGATATCACCAAGAAGCTGACAGTAAAAGCGACCAAATTCACGAAGACGGCCGCAGAAAAGATCGCGGCTGCCGGAGGAACGGCAGAGGTGGTTGAATAATGTTTACAACGCTGCGTAACGCATGGAAAGTACCGGATATCCGCAAGAAGATGCTTTATACGCTGTTTATGTTTCTGATTTACAGACTGGGCGCGCATATACCCGTGCCGGGCGTAAACGCGAATTATGTCTCTGAAATCATTAACAGCAGTCAGTTTGGGCAATTTGTTGATCTGTTCTCGGGCGGCGCGCTTTCCAACGCGACGCTTTTTGCACTGGGTATTACGCCTTACATCACGGGTTCGATCATCATGCAGCTTTTGACGATGGCGATACCCGCGCTGGAGCGCATGCAAAAGGAAGGCCCTGAGGGACGAAAGAAGATCGCATCAATCACACGGTATGTCGGCGTGGGGCTGGGCCTTGTACAGGCGATCAGTACGCTGGCGCTGCTGGGCGAAGAAGCGATCATGCAGCAATCGCAGACGGGATCTCCACTCATACTCACCCAAATCACCGTGGTGCTGTGCCTTACGGCCGGTACGGCGCTGATCATATGGATCGGCGAGCGCATTACGGAAAACGGCGTGGGTAACGGCATTTCGCTGTTGATCTTCATCAGCATCATTTCGCGTATACCCAGCACGATACAGATACTGATATTACAAAAAACTTCAGTATTGATATTTGCTGTTTTCGCAGTTTTAGCGGTTCTGATTATAGCGGGTATTACGTTTATCGATATGTCGGAGCGCAGAATCCCGGTGCAGTACGCGAAGCGCGTGATCGGCCGCAAGATATACGGCGGGCAGTCCACGCACATCCCGATGAAAATCAACCAATCGGGCGTGCTGCCGCTGATTTTTGCGGTGACGCTGCTGCAGTTCCCGCAGATGATCATTCAGTTGTTCGCTCCCAGCGCAGAGAAGGGTTATACCAATGTGATGGGTCCTAGCAAGCCGCTGTATCTCGTACTGAACGCGCTGCTGATATTCTTCTTCACGTTCTTCTACTCGCAAGTGTCGTTCAACTCACCCGACGTCGCGAAGAACATACAGCAGAACGGCGGTTTCATACCGGGTATTCGCGCGGGCAAGCCGACCTCGGATTATCTGCAAAAGATACTGATGCGTGTCACGCTGTTTGGTGCAATATTCCTCGCGCTGGTCGCAACGGTGCCAACAGGTTTCACCGCGCTGCTGGGGCAGAATATCGGACTTGGCGCAACGAGCCTGCTGATTATGGTGAGTGTGGCGCTGGAGACAACGAAGCAGCTCGAGACGCACCTGATGATGCGCCATTACAAAGGGTTTCTGAAATAAGAGGTATGGAATGAAGCTGATGTTCGTGGGCCCGCCGGGGGCGGGAAAAGGTACGCAGGCCGAAAGAGTTTCCGCAAGGCTGGGTATCCCGCACATTTCGACCGGGGATATGCTGCGTGAGGAGATCAAGAACGGTACCGAGCTGGGCGCAAAGGCCAAGGCGTATATCGATGCGGGCGCTCTTGTTCCGGACGATGTGATTATCGCGATGGTGAAAGAACGCGTTGCGCAGCCTGACGCGAAGGGCGGCTTCATACTGGATGGTTTTCCGCGTACAAAGGAGCAGGCAGCGGCGCTTGAGAAAATCGCATCGCTGGACGCGGTAATCAACATATACGTTCCGGACAACAAGCTGATTCACCGCATATGCGGGCGCCGCGTATGCAAAGACTGCGGTGCCACCTACCATGAATCCATGCTGGAGAATGTGAAGGTTTGCCCCAAGTGCGGCGGCGCGCTGTATGTGCGCGACGATGATACAGAGGAAGTTGTCAAGCAGCGGCTTGCGGTATACAAGGAAAAGACGAAGCCTTTGATCGACTACTATACCGTAAAAGGGATACTGTACGATATTGTAGGCTCTGGAGGGATCGACAACATCACCGAAGCGATCATGGCGGTGTTGAACAAGAAAGAATGATTATTATCAAATCCGCCCGCGAAATCGAGTTCATGCGCGCCGCAGGTGAAATTACAGCGGAAGCGCTGATCGTGGCGGGAGAGGCGGTTCGCCCCGGCATTACGACACGCGAGTTGGACGCCATCGCGCGGCGGTACATTGAAAAGAAAGGCGCGTCGCCTTCGTTTCTTGGATATCAGGGATATCCCGCTTCGATATGCACCTCGGTGAACGACGAAGTTGTGCACGGCATACCGAGTGACCGAGTGCTATGTGAGGGCGACATTGTGAGCATCGACCTTGGCGCGAAGTATAAGGGGTATCATGGCGACAGCTCAAAGACGTTTGCGGTCGGGGTAATCTCTGACGAAGCGCAAAGGCTCATCGATGTGACGGAGAAAGCATTTTTTGCCGGCATGAACGCATTTGCAGCGGGCAACCGCCTGCAGGCGATATCCGAAGCGGTGCAGCAAACCGCCGAAGCCGCCGGATTCTCCATCGTGCGGGAGCTTGTGGGGCACGGCATAGGGACGCAGATGCACGAAGAACCCAACGTACCCAACTTCGTATCCCGCTTTAAGGGGCCGAGGCTGGAGGTGGGGATGGTGCTGGCGATCGAACCGATGGTCAACTACGGCGCAAAAGAAACGGTGACGCTGGCAAACGGCTGGACGGTATGCGCTCGGGACGGCAGCCTGTCCGCTCATTACGAGCATACGGTAGCGCTGACGGAAAAGGGGCCGCAGATACTGACCCGGGTTTTAAAGGGGTGATGCGCATGGTGGAATATCCCGCAGAGCTCGGACGGCTGGTCAAGTCGGTCGCCGGAAGAGACAAAGGAAGATACTTTGTCATTATGGGCATCATTGACGAGCAGTACGTATATATTGTCGATGGAGACTTAAGGAGCAAAGACCGCCCCAAAAAGAAGAAGCTGCGGCACTTAAAGCTCTGTCCCGAGGTGCTGACGGGCATCGCGGGTAAGCTGAAAGAAGGCGCGCGCATCTTTGATGCGGAGTTGAGGAGCGCAATCAGAACGAGTATTAGCGAAAGCGAAGCACTGAAGGGGGAAGCGACTTGTCAAAAACCGACGTAATTGAGATGGAAGGCAGGGTAACGGAAGCGTTTCCGAACGCTGTTTTCGAGGTTGAACTTGAAAACGGGCATAAGGTGCTTGCGCATATATCGGGCAAGTTGCGACTGCACTACATCCGTATATTACCTGGAGATAGAGTAACGGTGGAGATATCCCCGTACGACTTAAAACGCGGACGCATCACGTGGCGCGGCAAGAATTAAGGAGGAACAGATATGAAGGTCAGACCGTCGGTGAAACCGATTTGTGAAAAGTGCAAGGTCATCAAAAGGGCTGGCAAGGTCATGGTGATCTGTAAGAACCCCAAGCATAAGCAGACCCAGGGGTAAACGGTGAATGTTTGTACGGAGCGGCTGCAGGGTATAATCATCCTGATCCGTATAGCTTCTATATAATTATTCGAATATTATTCGGAGGTAAATCAAGTGGCACGTATATCGGGTATAGACCTGCCAAAGGAAAAAAGGGTGGAGATCGGCCTGACCTATATTTTTGGAATCGGGCTGAAGACCTCCCAGGAGATACTGTCGGCTACCGGCATCAATCCTGACACACGCGTCAAGGACTTGACCGAGTCGGAAGTTGGCAAGCTGAGAGAATACATCGACAAGAACCTGAAAGTAGAGGGCGATCTTAGGCGCGATACGACGATGGATATTAAGCGTCTCATTGAGATCGGCTGTTACAGAGGTATTCGCCATCGCAAGGGTCTGCCGGTGAGGGGACAGAGCACAAAGCAGAATGCGCGCACGCGCAAAGGACCCAAGCGCACCGCGGGCGCGAAGAGAAAGTGAGGCAATAGCCAATGGCCAAACAAGTGAAAGCAACTGCGAAAAAGCGCAGAGAGAGAAAGAACATCGAGCGTGGTCAGGCGCATATCCATGCCTCCTTTAACAATACGCTTGTTACGATGACGGATGGCGCGGGCAACGCGCTGTCGTGGGCAAGCGCCGGCGGTATGGGTTTCCGCGGCAGCAAAAAGAGCACGCCGTTTGCCGCACAGGTAGCAGCGGAAAAGGCGGCCGGCGCCGCGATGGAGCACGGCCTAAGATTTGTGGACGTATATGTGAAGGGGCCGGGAAGCGGCCGCGAGGCAGCGATCCGCGCATTGCAGACCGCGGGGCTTGAAGTCAGCCTCATCAAGGACGTCACGCCGATACCGCATAACGGCTGCCGCCCGCCAAAACGCCGGAGAGTTTAAGGAGGAATTATAGAAATGGCAAGATATACCGATTCCGTTTGCCGTCTTTGCCGCAGGGAGGGCTGCAAGCTGTTCCTTAAAGGCGACCGGTGCTATTCTGGGAAATGCTCGTTTACCAAACGTCCGGTACCGCCGGGTGTGCAGAGTAAGAGCCGCAAGAAGGTTTCCGAATATGGGCTGCAGCTTCGGGAAAAGCAGAAAGTCAAACGGGCTTATGGCATGATGGAATCCCAGTTTGAGAAATACTACACCATCGCGGAACGCATGAAAGGCAAGACGGGCGAGAACCTGCTGCGCCTTTTGGAATCGCGCCTCGACAACGTGGTATTCCGCTTAGGGCTTGCGGATTCGCGGGCACAGGCGCGCCAGACCGTGCTACATGGGCACATACTGGTTAACGAAAAGAAAATCGACATCGCTTCGTACATCGTGAGTGTCGGTGACGAGATTTCTGTGAAAAAGAAGTCTGCGGATATGGACAGGTTTAAGGAAATAAGGGAAAGCGAAGCGCGGCCGATGCCGGGCTGGCTCAATATGGACAATGCGAATCTGACCGGCAGGGTAGTTGCATTACCGGCGAGAGAGGATATTGACCTGACCATTGAAGAGCATCTGATCGTCGAGCTTTACTCCAAGTAAGAGGATAAGCGGTTGCCCTCAATATTTAAAGACGATACGGGAGGGTTTGTATCATGTTAGAAATCGAAAAGCCGAACATACAATGCGCAGCGCAATCTGAGGACGGTACATACGCAAAATTTGTGATGGAGCCGCTGGAGCGGGGTTTTGGCTCGACTTTAGGCAACTCGCTGAGGCGAGTGTTGCTGTCGTGCCTGCCGGGCGCTGCGGTGACGCGCATCCGCATCGACGGCGTTCTGCACGAGTTTTCCACAATGGAAGGCGTCAGCGAGGATGTCGTGGGCGTCGTACTGAACCTCAAAGGCCTTGCGGTAAAGCTCTATTGTGACGAGGCGAAAACGGTGGTCATTGACGCGGTTGGCCCCAAGGATGTGCGCGCGAGTGATATTTCCGAAGACGCCGACGTCGAGGTTTTAAATCCCGATCTGCACATTATGACGCTTGATAAGGGCGCGCATATTTACATGGAGATCACGATTGAGAAAGGCCGCGGTTACGTGCTGGCGGACAGAAATAAGGATGCGGAAATGCCCATTGGCATTATTCCGGTCGATTCGCTGTTTACGCCGGTGCGCAAAGTCAACTTCACGGTGGAAAACACGCGTGTCGGACAGATTACCGACTACGACAAGCTATCCATCGAGCTGTGGACAAACGGCACAATCGCACCTGATGAAGCGATATCGCTCGCGGCGAAGATCGTAAGCGAGCATCTTGCTCAGTTCATCGGCTTAACCGAGCACGTGCAGAACGTAGAGATCATGGTGGAGCCTGAAGAAGATAAAAAGGAAAAGGTACTCGAGATTACGATCGAGGAGCTCGACCTTTCGGTTCGTTCGTACAATTGCCTGAAGCGCGCGGGTATCAACACCGTGGAAGAGCTCATTAAGCGCAACGAAGAGGAAATGATGAAGGTTCGCAACCTCGGGCGTAAATCGCTTGAGGAAGTGGAGCAGAAGCTGGCGGCACTCGGGCTTTCGCTGCGAATGGACGATTAAAAAATTACTGAAGGTGGGGCACTAGCGCCGCACACGGGGAGGAAATATGGCTGTAAACAGAAAGCTGAACATGCAGCAGGATCAGAGAAAAGCAGCGCTGCGGAATCTCGTGACGAACCTATTATGGTACGGCAGGATCGAGACGACGCTGGCGCGCGCCAAGGAAACAAGACGCATCGCGGAAAAGCTGATTACGCTTACCGTACGGGAATATGGCAACACTGAAAAGGTTACCAAAAAAATAGCGGAAGTGGACGATAAGGGAAATAAACAGATCGTTAAAAAAGAAGTCGTCAACGACGCGCCCAGCAAACTTGCCGCACGGCGCCGTATCATGCAATACGTCTATAACGTGCCCGAGCCTAAAAAAGACGGCGAGAGCAAATACGACTATGCGAAGCGCGCGGGTGAGGTAACGAATCCGCTTGTGGAGAAGATGTTCCGCGAATATGGGCCGAAGTATTACAAGCGCGCGCAGGATATGGGTACGGGCGGCGGATATACGCGCATTATCAAGAAAGGGCCGCGGCGCGGAGATGCGTCTGAGGTTGTGATCTTGGAGCTCGTTTAGCCTTGCAGGCGGATCTGTATTAATAACAAGTATAGGGGCGGCTTTCAGCCGCCCGTTCATTTTTAAATATCCCTTTTTGTGTTATAATGGGGTATCCTTTAAGCGAAGGAGTTTGCCGTGGCCATCGTTGAAGCAAAAGAGGTAAGCTACAGCTACCGCAGCGAGAACAGCATCACACCCGCGCTTTCCGGCGTCAGCTTAAGCGTAGGCAAGGGTGAGTTTGTCGCGGTCATAGGCCATAACGGCTCGGGCAAATCCACGTTTGCCAAGCATGTCAACGCGCTCTACCTGCCGGATTCGGGCAGTATAACGGTAGACGGAATGGATACGAAGGACGAATCTAAGGTATGGGATATCCGGCGCGCTGCGGGTATGGTGTTCCAGAACCCGGACAACCAGATTGTCGCAACGATCGTGGAAGAGGATGTAGCCTTCGGGCCGGAGAACCTCGGCGTTCCGGCGGAGCAGATACGACAGCGTGTGGACGAGGCGCTTAGCGAGGTCAGCATGGGTGAATTTAAGGACCGCGCACCGCACATGCTCTCGGGCGGGCAGAAACAGCGCGTTGCGATCGCGGGGGTACTCGCGATGCAGCCAGACGTGATCGTGTTCGACGAACCCACAGCGATGCTCGACCCGGAAGGCAGGGCGGAGGTGCTTCAAACCATACGCAAGCTGCATGATGCGGGAAAGACGATCGTGCTGATTACACACAACATGGAGGAAGCGCTCGAGGCCGACCGCGTGGTGATCATGACGGGCGGGCAGATTACGCTTTCGGGTACGCCGCAGGAGGTATTCGGCAACGAGAAGGCGCTGAAAGGGGCGGGGTTATCCGCACCGCCGCACATCGCGCTGTACCACAGGTTAACCAAACGCGGATATAATCTGGGGCCATGTCCCGTTACCATCGAAGAATTTGTGGAGAAGCTATGCCGGTTGAGTTAGAACACTTGACGTATACCTATATGCCCGGAACGCCGTTTGAGGCCAAAGCAGTGGACGATATCAGCTTAAAGCTGGAGGACGGTGAGTTCGTGGGCGTCATCGGGCACACAGGCTCGGGTAAAACCACGCTGATCAGCCTGATCGCGGGTCTGCTTAAACCGACTTTTGGCCGCGTTCTCATGGACGGCGAGGATATCGGCATAAGGGGTTACGACCGAAAGAAACTTCGCCGCCATATCGGCGTGGTGTTCCAATACCCGGAGTACCAGCTCTTTGAGGAAACAGTGATTAAGGATATCGCATACGGGCCACGCCGCATCGGCGTTACCGAGGGCGAGATCGACGATCGCGTGCGCCGAGCGATGGACTTAATGGAGCTTGATTACGACGGCATCGGCAAGCTGTCGCCTTTCGAGCTCTCCGGCGGGCAAAAGCGGCGCGTAGCAATCGCAGGGGTGCTTGCGAGCCAGCCAAAAATGCTGATACTCGATGAACCTGTCGCGGGGCTCGATCCGCAGGGGCGCGCGCATCTGATGCGGCTCATCACGCGGCTGAACACCGAAGGCGCAACGATACTCATGATTACGCATTCAATGGACGACCTTGCGGAAAACGCGCGGCGCGTACTGGTTTTAAACGGTGCGAAGCTGCTGATGGACGCTGTGCCGGCAGAAGTTTTTTCACGAGAAACAGAACTCAAACAAATCGGCCTTGATCTGCCAGCGGTCGTGAAGATCGCGTCCGCATTGCGTGCGCATGGCAGGGATGTGCCGCAGGAAGCCGTCAGGCTGGATCAGCTTGAACAAAGCGTACTTGGGATGTTGGGTGATATGCCATGATCAAGAACATCACGCTCGGGCAGTACTTTCCGGGCGAATCGATCATACATCGGCTCGATCCGCGTACCAAACTGCTGCTGGCTATCGCACTGATCGTGGCCATATTCATGGCCGATACATGGCTGGGCAATGCTATGATATTCTTATTTTTTATACTCACGGTACTGCTTTCGCGCGTGAGTATACGCTTCGTGCTGCGCGGTTTAAAACCGCTGTGGTTTATTATCATACTGACTTTTATTCTCAACACATTTTTCTATTCGGGCGGTACGGAATTATTCAGATGGTGGGTTATCCGTGTTACGCAGGAGGGGCTGCAAAGCGCAATCCGGTTGGCCGTTCGGCTCGTTTTCCTGATCGCCTCCACGACGATTCTTACGCTCACGACGTCGCCTATCGCGCTGACGGACGGGCTGGAGAGCCTGATGAAACCGCTGAAAGCCGTGCGTTTTCCGGTGCACGAGCTTGCGATGATGATGACCATCGCGATGCGCTTTATACCGACGCTGCTGGAGGAAACCGATAAGATCATGAAGGCGCAGACCGCGCGGGGCGCCGAGTTTGACAGCGGCAGCGTGTTCGCGCGCGCCAAAGGCATGGTGCCGCTTCTGGTGCCCCTGTTTGTAAGCGCGTTCCGTCGTGCCGATGAGCTCGCTTTTGCGATGGAATCGCGCTGCTACCACGGCGGCGAGGGGCGCACGCGCATGAAAGTGCTGCGCTTTCATGTGCGCGATCTGTTCGCTGCGCTGATCGTCGCTGCGTTGATCGCGTTCATGGCGCTCGAGGGGAAGATATTGTTATGCGTATCCGGCTGACCGTGGAATACGACGGTACCGCGTATGCGGGCTGGCAGCGCCAGAAAAACGGGTATTCGGTGCAGCAGGCGCTGGAGGAGGCATTTTTTAAGGCATCCGGAGAGCATGCAGCGATTACCGGCGCGGGGCGTACCGACGCGGGCGTGCACGCGCTGGCGCAGGTTGCGCATCTTGAAACACAATGTACGATACCGCCCGATAAAATCAGCTATGCCATGAACACGTTTCTGCCGCCCGATATTCGCGTGAAGCGGTCGGAACGCGCGAATGATGATTTCCATGCCCGCTTTAACTCATGCGGCAAAACCTACCGTTATACCATCTGCAACGAGCCGCATCCTTCGGCGATTTACCGTAACCTTTCCTGCCACATTTGCGGCAGCCTCGATATCGAAGCGATGCGCGCCGCCGCAGCGTGCCTGATCGGAGAGCATGATTTTGCTGCGTTCTGCGCGGCAGGCAGCGAGGTAAAGGATACGGTGCGAACGGTCTATACTCTGGCGATAACAGCGGCAGAGCCGTTTCTGCGTATCGATATCACAGGCAGCGGTTTTTTATATCACATGGTACGCATCATTGCGGGCACATTGATCGATGTGGGGCTTAAGCGCATTCCGCCGGAGCGCATGAAGGAGATAATGCTGGGTAAAGACCGAAAAGCCGCAAGCGCAACCGCGCCCGCGCAGGGGCTGACTCTGGTTAAAGTTTTTTATGAATCTTTGGCGTAATAATTAATCGTTGACAAATTCCGCGTCAATATCGTATACTATATGAACAAGTTCAAAAAGAACACTTCTTTTGGGCACAGGCCTGATAGATGAGATGAGAGTAGACGAGTGTTTTTTTTGTTGATAAAAAACAAGAATAGAGGAGAAGAGAACCATGAAACAGATTCCGAACCGTATTTTTTTAACCGAAGACGAACTTCCCAAGCAATATTATAATATTGCCGCGGATATGCCCAACAAACCGATGCCGTATCTGCATCCCATGACGGGTAAACCTGCCGGCCCGGCAGACCTTGAGCCGCTGTTTGCCAAGGCCTTGATTGCGCAGGAAATGTCCACCGAGCGCTATATCGATATTCCAAAAGAAGTGCGCGATATTTACGCAGCGTTCCGGCCGTCTCCGCTGGTGCGTGCATACCGGCTGGAAAAGGCACTGGGTACTCCCGCAAAGATTTATTACAAGTATGAAGGCAGCAATCCTTCGGGCAGCCATAAGCTCAACAGTGCAGTCGCGCAGGCGTATTATAATAAGATTGAAGGCATTAAGCGGCTTTCCACCGAGACGGGCGCGGGCCAGTGGGGCAGTGCGCTTTCCATTGCGTGCTCGATGTTTGGTCTGGAGTGCACCGTCTACATGGTGCGCGTGTCCTACGACCAGAAGCCTTACCGCAAGACGCTGATGCAGACCT
>CAZLRM010000038.1:0-11391 GCA_964561895.1 uncultured Christensenellaceae bacterium
CCGGATTTGACATCATGGATCCGTATCAGGAGGATATCGAGGAATACCGCGCCGCGCGCGGCCAGATATCCGAAGCGGTGGGCAAAGCGCTGGATCGGTTGGAGAGGGAAGCGGAAAAAGAAAAAGCGTAATTTTTTGCGGGATGCTGGTAATATACAACATGGGCAGGGCGGCTTTCGGGCCGCTCTTCATTTATTTGCCGTCAGCGGAAAAAATAATTAAAATACCCTTCTCGCCAGCTTAAAGTTGCGGCTGTAGTAATCCGTCATGCCGCTCACCATCACGCAGCCGCCGCTCGCGCTCGCGTGGATAAACTTGCCGCCGCCGAGGTAGATGCCCGTGTGGCTGATACGGTCGCTGTTGTCCGATTTGAAGAACAGCAGGTCACCCGGAATCAGCGCACTCTGTGACGTGATTTTAACCCAGCTGTCCACGGCTGAAAACCCACTTGCGCTGCGGCGCGACGTGGAAACGCCCATGTGTTTTAAAACATAGAACACAAAACCGGAGCAGTCAAACGATGCGGGGCCTTCGGTGGAATAGACATATTTTTTATTCAGCTGCGAAGTTGAAAAATCCAGCATTTTTTTCACCGGGGAAATCGGCTCGAAATTGCTGCCGACGCTGATACGGTCGGTACCGTCCCATGCGGGCGCGTCCTTAGAATACAGCAGCGCGCGCGTGTTCCTACCCGCTTTGGCGTCCACCGCAAGGCTGCACTGCGCCTGAAACTCTTTGAGCGCATGTTCCGTCACCGTGCCGAAATACCCGGTGACACTGTCATATGTGTAATATCCAAGTTCTTTAAGGCGTGATTGCAGCATTTGTATATCTGCGCCCATATCTCCCGGGCAGATGCAGAAATATTTTGCGTTTTCTGAGGTGAGAAGCGTAAGCGTATCGGCGCCCGCGATGCCGTCCGCGTCAAGGCCGTTGGTGCGCTGAAAGCGCATCACAGCCTGCTGAGTCACCGGCCCGTAATAACCCGTAATAGAGCCGTATTCATAGTATTCCAGCGCCTGCAGCCTCATTTGAAGCCGGGCGATTGCATCGCCCTTGTCGCCGGGGTAATACGCGCCCATATCCTGATCGCCGGAAACGAACCGTTCTTTCGATAATGTAAAATCCTTCCCCATCAGGGAGAGAAGCGTTTTAGGGCCTGCCTTGCCGTCGGCAATGAGGCCGTGCTGCGTTTGATAATCGATAACTGCCTGCTGTGTCACCGTGCCGAAATAGCCGGTGGCGCGTCCTTGCATCAACCCCGAGTTGATAAGTTTTTGCTGCAGCGACGCCACATATTCGTCTTGATCGCCGATCATGAGTATCTGATAGCGTTCGGCCGCAAAAGCGGTGGAGGTAAAAGAAAATAAAGCCGCGATCACCACCAACCACAACAGCAACCGTTTTTTTCGCATCTTCGCCCCTTTCGGTATTCAATTTTTAGTATAAAGGTACAAAAAAATTTAGGCAATCGGCGCTGACCGCGCTGACAGCCAAAAAAATGCTGTGTACCGAGATTATTACGGAATCATTACGATTTAATGAATATTCTTACGTTTTCGGCGGTTTCTTAAGGATGCACTGTTCTGTTGTTGGATATAGCGGAAAAATGCGGATCGCTAAAAGAAATCAGGATATTATCCGATCGAATCGTAAATCAGCGGTGGCTTTTTAGCGCTGTCCGAAATCGTAATGCAGCCGATCAGCGCACGCTGCGCCTGCGCCATTTTTTTAGAATCGTTAGCGTGAATTTCAAAAAGCGTTTCGCCCGGCTTTACCGCGTCGCCGATACGCTTTTTGAGTATAAAGCCTGTGCAGAGGTCGATTGTGTCGTCCTTGGTGAGCCGCCCCGCGCCGAGAGCCCCCGCCGCAAGCCCGAGACCGCGGCAGTCAAAAGCGGATACGATACCGCCGCGCGGCGCGGATACGGCGGAAATAAGCTTTGCGCGCGGCATCAATGAGGTATCCTGCGTGACGCGCGCGTTTCCGCCCTGCGCGGTGATGATTTCGCCGAGTTTATGAAGCGCGCTGCCGCTGTGCAGTGCGTCCGTGAGCATGACTTTTGCTTCGGCCGTATTGCCAGCGAGATTTGCAAGGCAGAGCATACGTACCGAGAGCGCCATTGCGACGGCTAAAAGATCGCTCTCATATTTGCACTGCAGCAGCTCGATAGCCTCGATGACTTCGAGCGAATTGCCCACGGCATTGCCGAGCGGCTGATTCATATCGCTGATAATCGCCGCGGTTTTGCGCCCCGACATGCTGCCGATGCGCACCATCGCCTCCGCAAGCGCGCGCGCGTCGTTTTCGTCGGTCATAAACGCGCCGCTGCCTGTTTTTACGTCCAGCATGATGACTCCCGCGCCCGCAGCGAGCTTCTTGCTCATGATGCTGCTCGCGATCAAAGGTATGCTTTCCACCGTGGCGGTCACGTCGCGCAGCGCGTAGAGCAGTTTATCCGCCGGGCAAAGGCGCATCGTCTGCCCCATCACCGCCGCACCCGTGCTTCGTATCTGGGAGATAAAAGCATCCATACTGAGCGCAGTGGTCATACCCGGAATGGATTCGAGCTTATCCAATGTGCCGCCCGTATGCCCGAGGCCGCGCCCCGACATCTTGGCGACTTTTAAGCCGCAGGCGGCCACGAGCGGCACGACAAGCAGCGTGGTGGTATCCGCGACGCCGCCGGTAGAGTGCTTGTCCGCAACGACGCCCAGCGCAGTGAGATCTACCATATCGCCCGAGTACGCCATCGCCTCGGTTAATAACGTGGTTTCCTCATCGTCAAGGCCGCGGATAAATGCGGCCATGAGCAGCGCGGAAGCCTGATAATCCGGTATCTCCCCTGCGACATAGCCACGAATGAAAAACTCGATTTCCTCGCGACTGAGCTTGCCGCCGTCCCGCTTTTTAGTGAGTATGTCATACATCCGCATGATTATGATTCGCGTCCTTTCCAAGGTATTCTTCCCGAAGCAGTCCAAAGCATAGCAGGTCGTGTGCCGCACCCATTCGTACAAAGTGTTGCCTGAGGCAGCCTTCGTACTGAAGGCTGCATTTTTCTAACACACAGCGCGAAGCGGCGTTGGCGGCAAAGCAATATGCGTACACCCTGCGAAAATTCAGCTCGCAGAAAGCGTAGTCGATCGCAAGGCGTACCGCGGCGGTGGCGATGCCTTTGCCCCAATAGGGCCGGCCTATCCAATAGCCCAGTTCCGCACGGTCGTGATCAGGTTCACAAGTAAGTCCCACCACGCCCATGAACGATTCGCCGCAGACCGCGAATACGTGCTCGTTTGGGCGGCCGGACAACCCTTCCAGCCATTCCTGTGCGTTTTGAAGCGTGTAGGGGCTGGGCAGGCACGCGGTCATGCGCGCGATATCGATATCGTCAGCGAGCTGTGCGATATTCTCCATGTCGGATATAGATACAGGCCGTATCGTGATATTCACTTTATCACCTCAGCAACAATGAAGATACCTCATTATACCGTATTTTATGATGATAGAAAACTCTAATAAACGCTGCTGCAGCGGTTCACCCCGAATTTTTACGCAATAGTTGAAGAGCGTGAGACGGACAAGTATAATGAAGACATCAAAATGCGGAGGATACGCGATGGAATTCGAGAAGGTGCACGGGCTGGGAAACGACTTCATACTGTTCGAGGATGACGGAAAGCCGCGTGACTGGAACAAGCTTGCGGCAAAGCTTTGCGAGCGGCGGCTGTCCGTGGGCGCAGACGGCATTCTAATCGTGCTGCCTTCCTCCAATGCGGATATCCGTATGCGCATCATCAACGCGGACGGCAGCGAAGCCGAGATGTGCGGCAACGGCATCCGCTGTTTTGCCAAGTACGTGTATGAACGCGGTATCGTGAAAAACCAGGATATGACGGTCGAAACGCTCGCGGGTATTATGAGGCCGAAGCTGATTATTGAAAATGGCGTCGTCACGGATGTTTGCGTCGATATGGGATATCCCGAGTTTGACCGCGCCAGCATTCCAATGCAGGGTGAAGGCGAGGCAACGGACGTCGAAATTGAAGCGGGCGGGCAGAAGGTGACCGTGACTTCGCTGCTGATGGGCGTGCCGCATACGGTGGTGCTCACGGATGGAATTGACGATGAAGCGGCGGCAAGGCTCGGCTCCGCGATCGAGAAGCACGCGGTGTATCCGCGCAAAACCAATGTCAACTTCGTGCAGGTGATAGACAGGGATAACATCCGCGTATTGACATGGGAGCGCGGTGCGGCGCTGACATTTGCCTGCGGCACGGGCTCTTGTGCCAGCGTGGTGGCGCTGGTGCGCAAGGGGCTTGTGAACCGGCGAGCGGCGGTGCACCTTAAAGCCGGAAGGCTTATCATCGATTATCTGGAGGACGGGCGCGTGCTGATGACCGGACCGGCGCAGCGAGTATACCGCGCGGAGATGATCGAGTGAAACTGCCCAGCGGCGTCCAACAACTTTCAAAGCTTTTTTCCGCCCATGGGTATTGTCTTTACCTCGTGGGCGGTTTCGTCCGTAATTCGGTGCTTGGCATATCGGGCGGCGATGTGGACATATGCTCTGCCGCCACGCCGGAAACGGCAATGGATATCGCGCGCGGTGCAGGGCTTGGCGTCGTACCCAAAGCGATAGAGCTTGGCACGGTGGAGCTGCACCTGCGCGTGAACGGGGAGCGGTACATATTCGAGCATACCACGTTTCGCAGCGACGTTTATCCCTCTGGCGGGCAGCACCGCCCCAGCTGCGTGGCGTTCACGGACGATATCAGGCTGGATGCGCGGCGGCGGGATTTCACCGCCAACGCAATGTATCTGGATATTTCAGCAGAGAAAATCATCGATCCTACGGGAAACGGTTTTGAGGATATCAAAGCCCGCGTACTACGTGCCGCAGCAGAAGATCCGGACGTGACGATACGCGACGACGGTCTGCGCATCATGCGCATGGCGCGTTTTGCAGCGGAGCTGGGGTTTACCGTCGCTCCCGAACTCATGGCATGCGCTCAAAAGCGCGCGGGGCTTTTAGCTGATATCTCAGAGGAAAGAAAGCGCGATGAGCTGGTAAAGATACTGCTCGCGGACGCCAAGTATCCGCAGATTGGCGGCGCGGACGCGCATGTGCGCGGGCTTAAGCTGCTGATTGAAGCGGGCGTGATGCCTTTTATTCTGCCTGTGCTGTGTGAAGGCGAGGGCGTTAAGCAAAAGGAACAATACCACAAATACGACGTGATGTGGCACGGTGTTTATTCGTGCGCAGCTGCGCCGCCCGTACTTGCCGTGCGGCTGGCTGCGCTGTTGCACGATATCGGCAAGCCGTGCGCGCTCACGCAAAGCGGCAATATGTACGATCACGAGATCATCGGTGCGCGGATGGCGCACGAAGCGCTCTTTAAACTGCGGTTTGACAACGCAGCATGCGATGCCGTGCGGATGCTGATACGATATCATATGTTTGACCTTGAAGGTAAGGCAAAGCCCATTACGATACGGAAGCGCGCCATAAAGCTGGGGCGCGAGAACTTCTCAATGCTGATATCGCTGCGCCGAGCGGATTTTTTGGGCTCGGGAAGGGTGCAGGGCTGCGTGGAGTCTGCGGACCGCTGGCAGAAGGAGCTAATGCGCATGGATGAGGAAGGTGTGCCGTGGAGCATAGCGGGGCTGGCCGTGAACGGTGAGGACGTGATGCGCGAGCTAAAGCTGCCGCCCTCGCGGCAGGTCGGCAAGGTGCTGGAGGAATTGCACAAACAATGCGTTGCAACTCCCGCGCTTAACCGGCGGGAAGCGCTGATCGCTCGGTTGCGGGCGTTTCAGGGAAAAGTGTTACCATAGGATTACGACTGTTTCAAAAGCATGAACACGAGACTTGTCAACTTTTAAGAGCTGTAGTATGATGAATTATCATGCATCGTGCGCTTTGCTGCTTTATATTTCAGGAGTTTGGGGGAGTTGGGCAGCGTGAACACGGATAAAAAGCAAAAGCCGGTTGAGAACAGTGCGCATATTGGAGCATTCGCGGATGTCTCTTTTGAAATTTCGGGCGATGTGGAAAACGGCACGGAGAGCCTGCATTTTGATACCCGAATACACTATGTAGAGCAGGGCAAGGGTTTTCCTCTGCTGCTGATACACGGCATCGGCCAATCGCTTTACACATGGCGCCACAGCATCGCTTTTTTTGCGAATCGCGGTTACCGGGTGATTGCGCCGGACTTAATCGGCTTTGGTTACAGCAGCCATCCGAATATTTACTATACGGTAGAGGAACAAGCGCTGGTGCTGCGCGCGTTTATGGAGAAAATCGGGCTGGAATGCGCGAATGTAGCCGCGTTTTCTACAGGGTGCCTTGCGGCGCTGTGCATCGCGGCCGAAGCGCCTGAGATGATCGGGAGCATGGTGCTCGTTTCGCCGGGAGGCCCCAACGAGAACTATCCATTCTTTTTAAGGGCGCTCACGACATGGGTCGGGCATAAGCTGTTTCCGCTGCTGGTCAGCGAAACTACTGTAAAAAATCTGCTGTACGGCATGTATTTTGACGCGACAAAGCTGACGGACGATGTGGTAAAGGGATACGCATCTCTGTACCGCAGCCGAGACGCGCGGGAAACGCTTGTGATGTCCATGATACATTTCGACGACACCTATACCCGTTCGCTGCTCAAAGGAATAAGGCAGCCTGTGCTCATTTTTTCCGGAATGGACGACCGCATGCATACGGAAGAGATGGTGCGCGTATATGCCGTGACGATACCGGGTGCGAGTCATATCCGTATGCGCAATTGCGGGCACTTTGTACACGAAGAAAAGCACGTCAAGTTTAATATCGAATCTCTGGCGTTTTTCCACGACCAGAGCCATTTGGGTTACGGCAGGAAACGCAGCATATGAAGGTTGAAATGTAAGTTGTTTTTGATATAATAGTTTACGTGAATCGCCGGAAGGAGAAAACCGTGATAACGAAGCTCAGCAAATACCGCAGAAGGAAACCCATAGGCAGGGGCAGAGGCAGGGGCAGAAGCCGCGGCATGTCGCGTATCGATTGGAGGCCGATCATACTGTTCGGGGGGATCGGGCTTGGCGTGGTTGCGCTTGCGCTTGTCATCATATTCGTAATCGTTCCGTTGTTTGGGGATGGGGGGACGCCCGCCGCGACATCTACGCCGTCAGCTGTGGCTACGCCGGTACCCACGCCAATCGCAAAGGATAATATGTCCGAGGCTGCGGAGGAACTTGTCATCGAATATAAATCCATCAATGATCCGTATGTATATGAAAACGAGATGATATTTTCTTCGGGCGATAAGCTCAACAGCACGCCGGATCTGGACCGGCTTGTGATCTACGACATGACGGCGAAAACGGCAGCCGAGGTGGCCGGAATTACGAAGAAATATACCAGTATTTTCGAACCCAAGATGAACAAAGATTATATCGTATATTTGGACTGCAAACCCGAATACGGCGGCGCGGTATGCGGTATGAACCGCGCAACCGGCGAAACGTTTGTGATGCGCGAATACCTTTTAGGCAAACCGATTATCTCGTTGTCCGGGCAATATGCCGTATGGATGCAGCAGACCAACCAAGGTATGGATTCAAGCGGTAACCCTACATATGGAACGGACAGGCTGTATGTATATGACCTTTCAACACAGGAATGTGTGGAGATTGAAGTATTTGTAAACACCTATCTGTCGTACAGCGCAGCATATATCGGAGAAGACGCGATCGTCTATGTACAGCCCGACCGCGAAGACGAGCTCGTTTCGCAGAAAGGTTCATCGTCGTCTACCGACGCGGAAATCGTCGTGATGCCGCTTACCGAAGGCGGAGATCAGCAGCCGATAAGGTTTCTGCCGGGGATGTACGTATATAATCCGCTGATCGAGGGCGATTATATTGTATTCCTCAACGGGGCGGGAGCTGCCGGTACGCAGCTCATGATGTGTAAAAAAAGCGGAGATACTTACACCGCGCCAGTGGCAATCGCTACGGACGTGCTCAATTACGATGTGGGCGACGGTTATCTCGTCTATACGCTTGACAATGTAGTTCATATTTATTACTTTGCGGACGGCTCGACAGCTCCGCTGTCATCCGATATCACACAATCGATACTCGGCAGCGCAAACGGTAAAAATGTCGTATGGTATGACGTCAGCGACGGGCTGGACAGTCCCTCCAACGTAATCATGCATATTGCGGTGCCGTAAGGATAATGCTGAAATTAAAAAACCGGTTCCGGTGTGAGTGTACGGCGGAGCCGGGTTTTTTTATTCGTTGACGTTTATACAAAAACAGGGACGGAATCGGAAACGTCAGCAGGAGCTGGAAGCAGATACGCGGCCTGCTCGCGGATAAAGCTCAGAATTGCCTCGAATATCATTTGATGACCGGCGGGGTTGGGATGAATGCCGTCGGAGCACACATAACGCGAAAAATCTTTTTCTTTAAGAAATTCGCGCCGAATGTCGATGCAGCTTACGTTGCGCTTGCGGGAAATAAACTGCAGGCAATTGCTGTACCTCTCCTGCCACCAGTAAATATGCCAGACGTCCTTGAGCCACTTTAATATCCGAAAACCTTTTTCCTGATCGCAGCCGGTAAACCATTTGAAATAGTTGTCCGCATAGAGCGGCGGTAACGTTGTGAGTACGGGCTTCTTGCCGCTATCCTTTACAAAATCGATCATCTCGTTGATGCGGCGTTCAAATTCATCAAGCGGTGTTTTGGGAATATGGTCCCTTACCGGATCCTTCGCAATTTCATCCCACAAAAAATCGCAGTCGTTGCCGCCGAATTCAATGACGACGATATCCGGATCGTATTTGCTCATATTTGATTCAAGCTGTTTTTGCCCCTGCTGTACCGTTGCGCCAAAGTGCGATGCGTTAATCAGCTGCGCGTCAATCTGATTCGAGAGCAGATTCATAAAACAGTTCTTGAGCAGCATATATCTTTTCTTCTCTTCGTCGAGTATCACGCCTTTGCAGAGCGAGTCGCCGACAACCAGTATTTTTTTGCTCATGATTTCTTCTTTCCCAGGCATTTTCACATTCATCGTTCCTTATGGTTATTATTACCCCTGCCGAGCCTTTTTATCACATCTTTATACCATGGCGTATTATATTAACACAAGTCATATTATATTAATTGTTTGTGAACAACGGCATATGAACTATTTTTGTGCAATATGCTTTTCATTCTTCCAAAAGTTTCGGGTTTGTTTTATAATGATATAGAATAAACGCCAGGAGGGCATTAATGTCAAGAATCATCGCCATCGCAAACCAGAAGGGCGGCGTAGGGAAAACCACCACGGCGGTTAACTTAAGCGCTTGCATCGCAGAAAAGGGGAAAAAAGTGCTGCTGATCGACGTAGATCCGCAAGGTAATTCCACCAGCGGCCTCGGGATCGAGAAGCGCATGCTCAAAACGTCCATATACGATGTCATGATAAACGGGCTGGACGCCAAAAAAGCCGTACAAAAGACGATGATTGATACGCTAGACATCATCCCCGCCAACATCGATCTCGTGGGAGCAGAGGTCGAGATGGTAGCCAGAATCGCGCGTGAACAGATTTTAAAGCAAATGCTCAAAGACATTCGCAGCGATTACGATTTTATTTTTATGGACTGCCCGCCGTCATTGGGGTTGATTACGATCAACGCGCTCACGGCTGCGGATAAAATTCTTGTGCCCATACAGTGCGAATACTTTGCGTTGGAAGGGCTCTCGCAGCTGATCAATACGATCAAGCTCGTTAAAACCAACCTTAACCCTTCGCTCGAGGTGGAGGGCGTTGTACTTACGATGTTCGACGGCCGTACGAATCTTTCGATTCAAGTGGTTGAAGAGGTAAAAAAATATTTCAGGAATAAGGTGTACAATACGATTATACCGCGCAACGTGCGGCTTGGCGAAGCGCCGAGCTTCGGGCTTCCCGTTATCCGGTATGATGCTTCGTGCATCGGAAGCCAGTGCTATAACGAACTCGCCGACGAAGTAATACAGAGCAACGGGGGGGATGCACAGTGAAGCAGCAGCAGCGTCTGGGACGAGGCCTCGGAGCGCTCATCGGCGAGGAATCGACCGCAGAAAAAAGCAGCGTACTCGAAATCGACGTCAATGAGATTGATCCCAATCTGCAGCAGCCGCGCAAGCGTTTCGACGAAGAAAAGCTCGAAGAGCTCGCACAGTCTATCCGCACCTACGGTATTGTGCAGCCTATCATCGTGCAGCGCAACGGCAGCCGGTATACTATTATCGCGGGCGAACGCAGATACCGCGCGGCGCGCATGGCGGGCCTCGCACAAGTGCCCGCTGTGATCAAAGAATTTTCTGAAATGGAGTTTATGGAGGTTTCGCTCGTTGAAAACCTTCAAAGAGAGGATTTAAACCCGATTGAGGAGGCGCAGGCGATGCGGCTCCTCATGGTAGAGCACGATTTAACGCAGGATGAGCTGTCTTCAAGGCTCGGCAAATCGCGCAGCGCGGTGGCTAATACGCTGCGGCTTCTTTCCCTGCCCGAAGAAGTATGCAACATGGTGATGTCGGAAGAGCTCTCAAGCGGGCATGCGCGATGCCTGGTTGCACTGCCAAGCGACAAGGATAAGATCGCGCTCGCACGCAGAATCGTATCGGAAGGACTTTCCGTGCGCGATACAGAAGCGCTCGCAAGCGAAACGAGCGGGAAGAAACCCGCGCCGCACAAGATAAAGAACGCCGCACCGGAGATCGAATCTGCACAGGGATCGCTGACTTCTGCTTTAGGAACGCGCGTACAAATCACGGGGAATTTGAGCCGAGGCAAGATCGTACTCTCGTACTACAGCCCGGATCAGCTCCAGAGCCTGTACGACTTTCTTATGACGTGCAAATAAAACGGTAAAAAAGAACCGCAAGGCTTAAGGCCGCTGACAAACCTGGATTGCCAGCGGTTTTTTGTGCTTTACCCATCTTTATAATTGCCTTTCTCAAGGGCGGCCTTGCAGAAAGGCATGTTTATATGCGGAATCCACAAAGCTTTTTATGCATTTAATCAGCATGAGGCTCTGTCAGTAAGCGAAGCCCCGGGGCTATTTTTTAGTGTGATATTTTGGGACGGGTTTGTTTCACGTGAAACAATAAATACCCGATAACAGGGATGCTTATCGCAGGTTCCGCCCCTGTTTCACGTGAAACATTATATTGTACCGCTGATGAGATGCATGAAGAAATCGTTACCAAGAAAATATGTGCCCAGCGACGAGGCATTAAAGTACTCTGAAACCTTATCAACGGGAACGATCAACAGCACGACCGGAACCGCGGTGACGATCAGAAAGCAGAAAAGCATACCGCGCGTCAGGCCGAACAAGGCGCCCATCGTCCGGTCGTATT
>CAZLRM010000039.1:0-11016 GCA_964561895.1 uncultured Christensenellaceae bacterium
TAGGGTATTAGCCTACACACGATTTCCAGTCGTGCGCCTTAGACCAGCTCAGCCATCTCTCCATGGCTTTGAAAATCCACGCGAAGGCTATTTTAACATATGACTGTGAAAATAACAACACATTTTAAGCTGCGGCCGCCTTCTTTTTTCACATAATTCACGCCTCCAAGAGAGATAATAAAAGCAACGCATGAAAGGAAGGCGATGTGTATGCAAAGCTTTAAATCCGGTCAGAAAGCGCCGCAGAGCGGTGATTACAGGATCGTAAACGATCGCGGACAGGTGGTGCGCAGCGGTATCACGCTGGATAAGGGCGACTCTTTTCCGCCGACTCCGGGCTCTGGCCAACACTTTGAAAAAGAGTAATCCATGGGGCCGGCTGAAAACCGGCCTTATCCTTCTGCGATTCCACAGAAACCGCTCATTTGTGTTCACCGCAGCCAGATATACCTGCAGAACAATATAAATATCAAACCTGCTGTAATGAATATCAGGCCGATCAGCAGCGCTATTTTCAGCGTATAGAATATCAGACGCCGGGTTTCCTTTTTATCCAGTTGAACCGCAGCAGACACGGGGGCACTTTCTTCGGGCTTGCGATGCGTTTTTTTTCTGAAACTGCCTAGAAACGGGTCTCCATAGAGCGAGCGGTCTGTGGCGCTCATATCGGCGATTCTGCGTCCGTCGTCATCGGCATACCGCTTTTTACTCATTTTTATCATAAAGGTGGCATACCACAAAATGCCCGGGCGAAATTTCCTTCTGCACTGGCGCAGCCGTTTTGCATATTTCCATACACGATGCGCAGCGTGTATGGAACTTGCAGCCTTTGGGCGGACTGGCGGGGGAGGGTATGCTGCCTTCAAGCACGATGCGGTTCATCCTGATTGTGGGGTCGGGAACCGGTATCGCTGAAAAGAGCGCCTTCGTATAGGGGTGCAAAGGCTGTGAGAATATGTCTGCTTTTTTACCGAACTCCACCAGGTTACCAAGGTACATGACGCCGATCGTATCGGATATATGCTCGACGACCGAAAGATCATGTGAAATAAATAAATACGTCAGGCGGTACTCTTTCTGCAGGTCCATCAAAAGATTAATGATTTGAGCCTGTATCGACACGTCAAGCGCCGACACCGGCTCGTCGCAGACGACAAACTCGGGGTTCAGCGCGAGCGCGCGCGCGATGCATATTCTTTGCCGCTGGCCGCCCGAAAACTCGTGCGGGTAGCGGTCTTTGTGGTAAGGCTGTAAGCCGCAGCTGTCCATGATCCTGTCAATATGCGCGGCATAGTCTTTCTTTGGAACGATGCCATGCTCTCTCACCGCTTCACCGATAATCTCGCCGACGGGCAGCCGCGGTGACAGGCTGGAGTACGGATCCTGAAATATGATCTGCATCTTTGGCCGTATCGCGCGCAGCTGTTCCCGATCTAGGCTGTAAACATCCGTGCCGTTGAACAGCACCTGCCCGGATGTTTTGTCGGTAAGGTGAAGTATTGTTCTTCCAATCGTCGTTTTGCCGCAGCCGGACTCGCCCACGAGCCCCATCGTCGTACCGCGTTCAATTTTAAAACTGACGCCGTCCACCGCCTTAACATAGCCCACTGTTTGCTGCAGCAGCCCGTCCTTAACAGGATAGTACTTTTTAAGATCGCCCACTTCCAGCACGTACCGGCCGTCGTGCACGACCGGTTTGAAGCTCTTATCGATTTTCTCAAGCGGCGTATGCGCTTTTTTCTTTATATCATGTTCAGCCATTGTGGTTCATTTCCTTTGCGTAACGATAGCAGGCGACTTTATGCGTCGGCGAAAGCACGATTTCATTGGGATACGCGCCCTCACACTCCGGAAGGCACATCTCGCAGCGGTCTTTAAAGTAACAGTAGTCGGGCATATCGATGGGGTTTGGAACCTTGCCCGGTATGCTGTATAGCCGCTCCACCTTGCGGTGTACCGCCGGGCGTGATGCCATAAGCCCGACCGTATAAGGATGGCTGGGGCTGCCGAACACCTCCAATGCCGTACCCTTTTCCACCACGCGCCCCGCGTACATCACCACCACATAGTCCGCCATTTCGGCGATAACGCCAAGGTCGTGCGTAATGATCATGATGCTCGAATTGATCCTGTCCTTTAAATGCCGCAGCAGGTCGAGTATCTGCGCCTGTATCGTGACGTCGAGCGCCGTTGTGGGTTCGTCGGCGATGATCAGACGCGGTTCGCATGCGAGCGCCATCGCGATCATCACACGCTGGCGCATGCCGCCTGAAAGCTCATGCGGGTACATGCGATAAACACCCTCCGGATTTGCGATACCTACCATATCGAGCATCTCAATCGTACGGGCTTTGATGACCTTCATGCGGTCTTCCGAAAGCTTGCCGTGTTTTTTAAGCCTGCCGTGGCTTTCATCAAACAGTTCAGTATTGCGGAAAAGGTCGCGGCTGTGAAGCTGGATCACCTCGTCCACCTGCGCACCGATACGGAATACGGGGTTCAGGCTCGTCATCGGTTCCTGAAATATCATTGATATCTGATTGCCCCGTATCTGGTACATCTTTTCCGTAGGGGTTTTGGCGATGTCATATGCCTTGTCACCCATGTTAAAGCGTATTTCGCCGTTGACAATCTGCCCCTGAGGCCGCTGCAAAAGCTGCATCAGCGAAAGGCTCATCACAGATTTGCCGCAGCCCGATTCACCTACGACTCCCACGGTTTTTCCGACAGGCACATCAAAGGTAACGCCGTCTACAGCCTTCAGCACGCCGATATCGGTAAAGAAATAGGAATGCAGATTATCAAATTCGACGACATTCTCCGGATTTTTCATATGCGTGATATACTCAGACTCCGGTACATTCTTACGCTTGTGCTTCTTTTCAAACTCGTTGGTAATCCTGCGGTTTTCGCGGGATATCCGCTGAGACTCACGCGCGGAAAGGTAGTTCAGTTTTTTTTGTTTTCTGTTAGTAAACTGTTTTTGCTCCATTTTAATCACCCCTTACCGTTTCATTTTCGGATCAAAGGCATCGCGCAAACCGTCGCCGATGAAGTTGAATCCGAGAACGGTGATGATGATGCACAAACCTGCCGGTATCCATACAAACAGGTAATTTGTCATGACGTGCACGTTGCTGACTGCGTTGATAATGTTGCCCCATGAGGCAAACGGGAATTTAACGCCCAGCCCCAAAAAGCTTAAGGTAGATTCAATGATGATGATGTTGCCCAAATCCAGCGTGCTGTAGACGATGAGCTGCGGTATCACGTTGGGCACGAGATGACGGAAAATACGCCGGTTCACAGAAAGGCCCGTGGCTTCCGTCGCCACCATGAATTCCTGCTCGCGCAGCGAAAGTATCTGGCCGCGCACCAGCCGCGCAACGGCAGGCCAGTACAGCACCCCCAGTATCAGCATCAGGTAAACCATGCGCAGCGTAGGATCAACGCGCATGGCGTCCATCACCGCGCCGATGATGATGATCAGAGGGAAGGAGGGGATACAGTTGAATATATCCACAATGCGCATGAGCAGATTGTCGATGAATTTGCCGAAGTACCCCGAGATGCCGCCGAGGATGACGCCGATGATCAGTTCGATGAAGACGACGATAAATCCGATCAGCAGCGATACGCGGCCGCCGTACATGAGCCTCGTCAGCATGTCCATACCGTTGGAATCGGTGCCCAATGGATGCTCCCAGGTGGGGGAGGCGTAGCTCATAATCACGTTCGAGCTTTCGACCCATTTAATCGTCCAGAGCTTATTGGTACGCTCAATCGTGTACTCCTGCGCGTTCCCGTCTTTATCGTTGAATGTGAAACTCGTCTGGTCCTGCGCGATCATTTCCTTGGCGGCCGACTTAAAATCGAGCGTCAGGAAGATGTCATTATAAACCGACTGCACGGTGTATTCGGATATATTGGCATACATCTGTTTGTTTGAATAAACTGTCGCCTGGCCGTCCTCTAAAATGAGTTCATATGATTTACCACCCGCCTCAAAGGTTTTGCGATTACCGCCCTGGGACTGAAGCTCCGCAATCGCAAGCTCGGCATTATAACGGAAATCAAACCCCGGGTTGGCATCTGCGGATGCAAAATCGAACATATCGAGCGTGGACATCGCCAGAGGCATGGAAAGGCTGGCAGTGCTGTTTTTCTTGCCTTTGTTAACGACATACGTCTTGCCCTTGCTTTCAAAGCTTTCCGCGCCGTTTTTAAGTGCTTCGCGGAACGCCGTTTCAAAGCCCGGATCGCCAAGATCTTCGGAAAGCGAAACGGTGGTTTTCTTGGCGATGGTGGTAGCCATTGCGACTTCCTTAAGGCCGTAAATGAGGCAGGAGCGGTCGTTGATTTTTTCGATTGCGTAATCGTTTCCGCCCACCGAGAACGAAGCCTGAGAGTTGTTCACGGCAAGCACGAACTGGCTGCGTGCGGCAGCGGGCAGCTCGGCTCCTTCGACCTGCGTAAATCTGTACTCGGTATTGACGGTCACGCCCGCGTAGTCCTTGGACATATCGGTGTAAGTGGTGAACACCTGGCTTTCATTGTACGGCATCACCCAACCGCCGACGAAAGAGAAGATAAACACCAGCACGATAAAAAGTATGCCGGTGATTGCGAGCTTGTTACGGATAAAGCGCTTGAAAACGAGCATAGAAGGTGACAGCACCTTCACGCGGCGTTCATCGTCGAGCGCTACCGGAGAATTTGGAATCAGTTTCGGAATATTATTATTATCAGAATCCATTTTTAGCTACCCCCAATCTTAGCTGTATCGGACGCGAGGATCGACGACCGCATATAATATGTCGGCCATCAGCGTACCCAGCAGCGTCATTACGGCGATGAATGTCATATAAAACATCGAAAAGGGGATATCTCCGGCAACCATTGCGTCATAAGAAATTTTACCTATGCCTGTGATACCGAACAGCGTTTCAGTGATCAGCGCGCCGGAAAACAGGCCGGGCAGCGCGCCGCCGATGATCGTCACGATGGGAATCAGCGTATTTCTGAAAGCATGGTAGTTGATCACGCGCCGCTCAGGCAGGCCCTTGGCGCGTGCCGTACGGATATAGTCGGAGTTTAGCACCTCCAGCATGTTGGTGCGTGTAAATCGCATCATGGAGCCCACGCTGATAAATACCAGCGTGAATACGGGCAGCACGTAGTGCGAACAGAGGTCAAGAAATTTGCCCCAGCCGCTTAATTGGTCGTAGAACCTGCCCACTGTGCCATAAAGATCGAACCACCCCAGATTGATGGAGAACACGAGCTTGAGTATAGTCGCAAAGAAAAACGTGGGCAGCGAAATGCCGAGCAGCGCAAAAACGGTCACTGCATAGTCGGTTTTACTGTATTGCTTTCTTGCGGATAAAATGCCGAGCGGTACGGCGATTAGAATTTCAAAAACAAACGCGACGGAACCGAGCACAAACGAATACCAGATAGTTTCCGCAAATTTTTCGGTTACCGGTATCGTGTAATACCAGCTGTCGCCGAAATTGCCTTGTATCGCAGACCCCATCCAATGAAAAAACCCCTGAATAATACCGGTATCCAGCCCGTAAATGGCGTTAAGCTGCGCAAGCCACTCTGTGTAGCTCTTTGCGCCGGGCAGGTTGGCCCGCTCGCGCGCGATCTTCTCCACGTAGGACGTGGGGATGCTTCGCATAATCGTATAGATGATCAGCGAGACAAAGAAGAGTATCACCACGCTGAGCAGCAGCCTTTTTATTATATATTTCCGCATATCAATAGCCCCTATGCTGTAAGTCTTTCCAATTACACTGCAGCCGATAATTGAACTTGAGCCCACCGCAAAATGGGTGGGCTCAAGTCACGGTTAAACAATGTAATCCTGTTATGCTGCGTTTTTCATTTCGAGCAGCTCAATGTCGTAATACCAGTACCAGTATGTTGTGATATCGGGGGTCACAGTATCGAGATTGATCCGCTCGGAACTGAACACGATGCAGTTCTGACGCTGATAAACCGGAATTTCAACCGCCCAGTCGAGTATGATATCGAGGCATTGCTTATAGACCTGCTTGCGGTAGCTCTGATCTTCGCTCGTGCGGGCATCCATCATAAGCTGATCGAGTTGTGCGTCCGTGATGTGGTAGTAATTCGATCCGGAAGCGCCCGGCAGGCCGGGAATGTTGCTCGAGTGATATACCTGATACATATCGGGATCGAGCGTTGCGCCCCACGCCATGCACCAGATCTCCTGCGTTCCGGCGTCCAGCTTATCCCAAAGCACGTTGGAATCCGTCGGGTCCGTAATGATCAGGTTGATACCGATCGTCGCGAGGGCTTCCTGAACCTTGGTGACCAGCGTAAACGACGGGTGGTCGTGGTTGCCTTCGCCGGGGATGATCACTTCGTATTCGAGCTTCGCGCCATCCGGAGCTGCGGTGAACTTGCCGGTAGCTTCGTCAAACGTATAGCCCGCCGCGACAAGGTACTGGACGGTCGCCTGAAGCGCCGCGTCATATTTTTGGTCGTCTGTCATATCCGAGGTATAGATCTCGCTGCCGTCCGGTGCAAGCGAATAGGCCACGCGGTAATCCTCATCGGTCTTCTGCGGGGCTGCCCACGACGTATTGGAGATCGGGTAGTTGATGACCTGCGCCCTCTCGCCGTAATAGCTGTCCACCGTAAGGTCGCGGTAGGCCGCGATCAATGTCGCAAAACCTTTGCGCAGGTTTTTGCTCGCTTCGGAATCCGCCACGCCGCCCACGTTCATCGTGACCGCGTTGAGGCCGATGAAACCGTAACCGAGGTTATCCACGGTACTGGTTTCGATTTTATCGCCCGAAAGCTCGCCGTTGGAGTTGTTGCTGCAGATTTCATCCACCACATCCGTGCTGAACGAGGGGTTGCCGATATCGATCGTTCCGGCATAGACGCCCGAAACCACGTCGTCATCCTGCGTTTCTTTGAATTGCAGGTAATAAGTTTTGGGCATTCCCTTATAATAGTACTCGTTGGCTTCTAAATAGGCTACTTTATTCTCATACTTGATGAAACGGTAGGGGCCTGCGCCCATCGGCTGTGTCGTTTTGGACTGAACGCCCGAAAGGTCGCTGAAATCAAAGCCAAACTTGTTGTTTTCGTAATCGTACTTACTTACGTCGCCATAGTAGTGCAGCGGCGCAACCTGTACGCCAAGGCGGTAAATCGCCGAAGCGTCATAGCCATCCACCGTAATCGTCACTTCGGCATCGCTGACTTTCTTGATGCCTGAGATGTTGGGGATGCCGGCGCCGGCCAGGGAAGGATCCTTGGGGCCTTCCGTGGAAATGTAGGTGGCTTTAGCAGCATCGATAACGGAATCCTCATCGGCCGCTTCAACGCCCCAGTACGCTACGGGGTCGCCGCTGTAAGCCGCGTAAACTTCGTTATAGTAATCTTCAATCGTGGGGTACGTGCCGTTTGCGATGTCGAACGTCGCACCGCTCGGAGCGGTCACAATACCGTTTTCAAGCGTACCATAACCCCACATCACCATACCGTAGGCGACCCCAAGCCCCGGCGTGGAAGTGATCTGATCCGCAGTGAAGCCCGGGAAAGAATCCGCTGCGTAGCTGATATAATCGGTGGAGCATACATCGACGATCGATTGTACGTCTTTAATCCATTCGGCTTTCATGATCTCCCAGAAGCTTGTCTGCTGTTCCTGCGTCCAACTGTCTTTATCCGACCATACGTGGTCTGCACCGGCCGCATAGATATCGTCGAACATCTTTCCGAACTTGACATAGACTTCGTCCGATGTCTGGGTACGGTAGTTCTGAAGCCCCCGTATCGGAACTGAAGAGACCATCGTGGAGCCCGCATAAGTCGGATCGCAGTACACATAGTAAGAGAATATGATGTCGTCCGCGTCCATGACCTCACCGTCGCTGAACTTAATGTCGTCGCGAATCGTCCATGTATACACTGTCTGATCCGCGGTTTTGTCATAATCGATTTTGAGATCCGCGATGCCTTTGTAAACGTAATCCTTGCCATTGTAGGGGATCGTCTCGCCCTCGATCGCGTTATAGACGATAGCGCCTGTTCTGTCCGTGGTCAGCAGGGCCACCTGAGTCTGGGCCACGAGATCCACGTCGTACCCCGAATCCGCGAAGAACGGGCTGAACTTCTCGCTTAACGTTGCGGTTCCAAACACCAGCGGTGTTGTGGATATCTCCGCTGTCGCGCTCGGTGTCGCCTCTTCTGACGGAGTTGTATCCTCTGCTTTTTTGCATGCGGCAAACGCGCCGAGGCACATCAGCAGTGCGAGCACCACTGCCATCAACTTGATCCAATGCTTATTCTTCATTTTGTCACTCTCCTCCCATATTGATTAGCTTTTAATGAATACTACACCAACTATTCTATTATTTTGGTGTATATTGGCGTGTAACTGCATATAAGTATTAATACACTTGAATACTCTAGCCGTATTAATATTATTACGCCTATTTTGGCATACAAATAGAAAAAAGTCAACCAGAATGGGTAACGATGTATATATGTTACAACGGCACAGATGAATAACATCGGAGGTAATGTTAACCACAAATCGTGTAGTATTCGGGTATGGGAATCACTTATTTGAGGGGCAGAAATGTCGATACAAAATAAGGCTTACATAATCATATTAATTGCGCAATGAGGAATGGTGTATAGCATTAATCGCTAACGGCACTCAATGCATTTTATCTTCCGCAGAACGGATAGGAGAATGATTGAGGTTATCAGGATGCCAAGACAGGCGACAAGATAGATCAGTTCTTTAGATAAATCAGCTGGGCTGCAAAAAAAAAGCAAATAAATGATATCTCCAACGGAAGACATGGCAGAAAAAATGATGACTGCGGCGGTGGAGTGTTTTAGCTGCACAACCGAATGGTCATACTGCTTGCGCGTCATCGGACAAATATTTACCGCGATTTTATATATATCCGAGAGTATGAACAAAATGGGCAGCAGCATCACGGCATAAGGCAATATTACATAGAGTATCCGGCTGCCCGCCGAATTGAGTATCCCGGCAAAAACAAACAGCGCGGCGAGTGCGAAGGCTAATACGGCAAGTACAGCCTTGACGCGCCTGAGCTCTTTCTTTGGCATATCAAACTTAAAGTATTTCCCCGAGTATGTGTAAGCGCCGCCGAGGTCTCTCACATAGCCTTCCAGATATTTATGTTTGCCGCGCTTTTTGGTTTCGCCGCCCATATTAGCTCTGCTCCGAATTCACAATTATTTCTGTGATATCTGACACTATAATGATATTTTAAAATAAAATCAAGGATCCCGACGTTAACATTACAAAAAAGCGATAAGGTTGAAAACACCTTACGAGTTGAAACTTTGCCGGGTAATGTTCGTGAATTCACGAACGTTTTTCATATTGCCAAGCCGAAAGTATGCGCTTAGCGTTGACATTGGCAGGTCTCTACATTAGACTAACTATGTTGCGGGCAATTATCAAACCATACCATATATTCGGGAGAACATCATGAAAGCTGCTGTAATCATGGGATCGAATTCCGATCTCCCCGTGCTTGAGAAAACGATTCAAACACTCAAATTGTTCGGCGTAGAGGTTAGTGCACATGTGATAAGCGCGCATCGCACGCCGGATGCCGCGCACGATTTTGCCGCGCACGCGGCGGAAAACGGCATTGAAGTAATCATCGCCGCAGCGGGAAAGGCAGCCCACCTCGCGGGCGTACTCGCGAGCTATACGACACTTCCGGTGATCGGGCTACCCGTTAAGTCTTCCGCTTTGGACGGGCTCGATTCGCTGCTGTCCACCGTGCAGATGCCGCCCGGTATCCCCGTGGCGACGGTGGCAATAGACGGCGCGGAGAATGCAGCACTGCTTGCAGTACAGATACTGGCTGTCAAATACGGCGAACTAAAGGACAAGCTTGCGGCACATAAAAAGAACATGGCGGAAAAGGTTTTGGAAGCGGATAAAAATCTTCAGAAGGAGATTCAAATATTATGAAAAAGATGGAGCAGATCTACGAGGGCAAGGCCAAAAAGGTGTACGCCACGGACAATGCCGATTATGTGATCGTCGATTACAAGGATGACGCAACGGCATTCAACGGTCTTAAAAAAGGTACCATCGTCGGCAAAGGTATCGTCAACAACAAGGTATCCAATCACTTCTTCCGCTTACTCGAGAGCAAGGGCATCCCCACGCACTTTGTAGAGCAGCTTTCCGACAGGGAAACAGCCGTCAAAAAGGTTGAGATCGTGCCGGTCGAGGTGATCGTGCGCAACCGCGCGGCGGGCAGCTTCAGCAAACGTATGGGCGTGGAGGAGGGTAAAACGCTGCTGTGCCCGATACTCGAATTCAGTTATAAAAACGACGAGTTGGGCGACCCGTTCATCAACTCGTACTATGTGCGCGCTTTGGGGCTTGCGACGGACGCCGAAATGGAGAAGATCAGGGAATACTCCTTTAAGGTCAACGATATACTCTGTGAATACCTGAAAACCATGGGTATCGACCTCATCGATTTCAAACTCGAGTTCGGGCGATTCCACGGGCAGATCATACTCGCGGACGAGATATCGCCTGATACCTGCCGCTATTGGGATTCGCAGACGGGCAGGAAACTCGACAAGGATCGTTTCCGCCGCGATCTCGGCGATGTGGAGGAAGCGTACCAGGAGATTATACGGAGGCTGATGGGAGAATAATATGCCTGCATGCTACAGATTTTTGACACCCTATGAGCGCTGCAAGCCGGAAGACGACTGTATGCACGAGGAATGCGGCATATTCGGCATCTACTGTGCGGACGCAAGTATCGAGCCTGCAGATGCGGCGTATTACGGGCTTTTCGCGCTGCAGCACCGCGGACAGGAAAGCGCGGGCATCGCAGTAGCGCGTGACGGGAAGATCGACTACTATAAGAATATGGGGCTGGTACAGGAAGTTTTCCGCGACAGCCTCGATAAACTCAAAGGCGGCAGCGCGGCGATCGGCCACGTGCG
>CAZLRM010000040.1:0-10946 GCA_964561895.1 uncultured Christensenellaceae bacterium
CCGCACAGCATGAATTCCGCCGCGTCCTCCCCCGTCATGATGCCTCCCATGCCGATGACGGGTATCTTCACCGCGCGCGATACGTCGTATACCATCTTTAAAGCCACCGGCTTGATACTAGGACCGGAAAGCCCTCCCGTGATGTTGCCAAGTATCGGCTTCCTTGCTTTTAAGTCCACCGCCATTGCGGGCAGCGTGTTGATCAGCGACACCGCGTCCGCGCCCGCGTCTTCTGCGGCCTTTGCCACCGCAGCAATATTACCCGCAGCGGGCGTGAGTTTCACGATGACCGGCTTTTTTGCAGCAGTTTTTGCGGCGCGCACACACTCCGCCGCGCTTTTAGGGTTTGTACCGAGGCTTGCGCCTCCAAGCTTTACATTGGGGCACGAGATATTGAGTTCATAGAAAGCAAAGTGCGCATCATTGAGCTTCTCGATTACCGTCACGTAATCCTCGATGCGGCTGCCCGCCACGTTGACGATCACCGCGGTGTCAAGTTTTTCTGCCTGCGGCAGTTCATCCCGGATAAATACATCAGCGCCGGGGTTTTGCAGCCCCACGCTGTTGAGCATTCCCGAAGGCGTCTCTGCCACGCGCGGCGGTTTATTGCCGACGCGTTTCTCCGGCGTAACGGATTTTAAGGCGATACCGCCCAGCCTTGAAATATCGATAAACTGCGCGTGATGCTGCCCGAACGAAAACGTTCCGGATGCCGCAATCACAGGATTTTTAAGCGTCACGCCGCACAGCGTGACCGACATGTCGGCACTCACGGTATCACCTCGTCCATATCAAACACCGGCCCGTCTATGCAGGCCTTTTTGTAATCAAGCCCGTCCGCCCTCTGCACCGCGCACGCGCATACTGCACACGCGCCGAAGCCGCAGCCCATACGCTCCTCCATCGAGAACTGGGCGCGGATACCGCGCGGCGACAGCAGGCTTTTGAGCGCACGCAGCATGGGTGCAGGCCCGCACGCCAGCACAGCATCGGGTGTGATATCACCCAGCGCCGCTTCGACAAGCGCTGTTATTACGCCTTGCTTGCCAACGCTACCGTCGTCGGACGATACACGCACATCGCAGCCCGAAAATTTATTCGCGCAATAGCAGGCGCTTTCACATCGATAGCCCAGAAAAGTGGTGTACCGCTTATCCGGCCAATGCTTAATTACCGCCGCAAGCGGTGCGACGCCCATGCCGCCGCCCACGAGAAAGACTTGCTTATGCTCCGGCCGTAAATCGAAACCGTGACCAAGCGGCAATATTACCCGAAGGCTCGTCCCCTCCGGCGCTTCTGTGAGCGAGTGTGTGCCTTTGCCGCGCACCTGATAGATCAGCGTTAACGTATGTGCCTTTGCGTCCGCTGCGTGTATGCTCAAAGGACGTTTCAGTATCAGCTCGGCGTGTGCGGGTATCTCAATGTTCGCAAACTGCCCCGGCACGAACTGCGATAAGTCCGCTCCCGAGCAACACAGCACGATCTCATAGATGCCCTCTGCAATCTGTTTATTTCGTATGATATCCGCTTTTACGCTATATGGCATGGCTACTCCTGTATATCTGCGAGGGACACCGGCTTGATATCCGCGTCGGTGCGCCCCGATCTCATACTCTGCAGCAGCACGCGCGCCGTATCCAGCGATGTAATGCACGGTATACGGTGTTCTACCGCCATGCGGCGCAGCTTAAAGCCGTCGCGGTCGGCGCGCCGTCCCTTGGTTGGCGTATTGAGTATCAGCTTTAAGCTGCCGCTCTCCACAAGTTCGAGAATACCTGCGCCATCGGACAGCTTTGAAACCGTGTTGGCGGCGACATAGTTGAAGTTTAATACATTGGCTGTGCCGGGCGTCGCGTAGATATCATAACCAAGGTAATCCAGTACCGCCGCGATGGGAATCAGCTCTTGCTTGTCATTATCCGCGACGGTTAAAAGCACCGCGCCTTTCTCTTTCGGCAGCACCATCCCGGAAGCGATAAGCCCCTTTAAAAGCGCCTCGCCATAGTCCTCCGATATGCCCAGCACCTCTCCCGTCGATTTCATCTCCGGGCCTAAGCCCACTTCCACATCCGGCAGCTTCTCGAATGAGAACACCGGCACCTTGATTGCGGTGATGCGGCGTTTGGGGAAAAGTCCCGTACCATATCCCATTTGTGCGAGCGGCTCCCCCAGCGAGGCGCGCACCGCGAGCGGTATCATAGGTACGCCCGTCACCTTGGAGATGTACGGCACAGTGCGGCTGGAGCGCGGGTTGACCTCGATCACATAGATTTCCCCGCCCGATATCACGTACTGTATGTTGACGACGCCCTTAACGTTCAGCGCCAAAGCGAGGCGCCGGGTGATGTCGATGAGCTCTTCCTGCTGCGCCTGCGTGATACGCCGCGCGGGATATACCGATATCGAATCTCCCGAGTGCACACCCGCGCGCTCGATATGTTCCATGATTCCGGGTATCAGTATGCCCTTGCCGTCGCTGATCGCGTCCACCTCAAGCTCCATACCCGACATGTATTTGTCGATGAGCACCGGATGCTCCTGCTCGTAGCGGGTAATCACGCGCATGTATTCCCGTATATCGTCCTCGCACCAGGCGATCTCCATGCCCTGGCCGCCCAGCACATAGGACGGGCGCACAAGTACGGGATACCCCAGCTGCGCGGCGGCTTCTGCGGCCTGCTGCTCCGTGAACACCGTATCGCCTTTGGGGCGGCGGATATTTAAGCTTTCGAGCAGCGCGTCGAATTCCTTTCTGTCTTCCGCGGCGTCGATGCTGGTAAGCGAAGTTCCGATGATCTTATATCCCATCGCCTCCACATGCTTGGCGAGTTTGATCGCCGTTTGCCCGCCGAACTGTACAACCACGCCTTCGGGTTTTTCCTGCTCCAGCACGCCCGCTACCTCTTCGGGCGTCAGCGGCTCGAAGTACAGCCGGTCGGAGGTATCGAAATCGGTGGATACCGTTTCGGGGTTGTTGTTGATTATAACGGTATCGTAGCCTGCGGCTTTAAGCGCCCACACACAGTGTACGCTGCAGTAGTCGAACTCGATACCCTGACCGATACGGATCGGCCCCGAACCCAGCACAACGATGGTTTTGTTCTTCGGGGAGGTTGCCTCGTTCTCGCTGTCGTAGGTGGAGTAGTAATAGGGGCTCACCGCGTCAAACTCCGCGCCGCATGTGTCCACCATCTTAAACGTCGGCTTAACGCCCAGCGATTGCCGCAAAGCGCGCACTTCCGTCTCCGGCGTATCAATGAACGCGCCAATTGCGTGATCCGACAGCCCCATGCGCTTGGCTTTACGCAGCGTGTCCTTATTCAGCGCGGCTTTGCCCTGCACCTTAAGCGTCTCTTCCATATTGATGATGTCGTGCAGCTTATCGAGATACCACAGGTCTATTTTGGTAAGTTCGTTGATTTTCACGGCGGATATGCCGCGTCTCAGCGCCGTCGCGACAAGGAATATGCGCTCATCGTCCTGCATTTTGATGCGCGCCATCAGCGCTTCATCGGATATTCCGTCCGCGAACGGGAACTCCAGCGACCATAATGAAAGCTCCAGCGAGCGCACCGCCTTTAAAAACGCGCTCTCGAAGCTGCCGCCGATCGCCATCACCTCGCCCGTTGCCTTCATGCGCGTACCGAGCTGTTTGTTCGCGGTCGTGAATTTATCGAACGGCCAGCGCGGGAACTTGACGACGACGTAATCGAGCGTCGGCTCGAAGCAGGCAAATGTTTTTCCCGTAACGCCGTTTTTGATTTCATCCAGACCGTACCCTATGGCAATCTTCGCCGCGACACGCGCGATTGGGTAACCTGTCGCCTTGCTCGCAAGCGCGGAAGAACGGCTCACGCGCGGATTGACCTCGATCACGTAGTATTTCATGCTGTCGGTATCGAGCGCAAACTGCACGTTGCAGCCGCCGCGTATCTGAAGTGCGTTGATGATGTTTAAGGATGCGGTGCGCAATAATTGATATTCCGCGTCGCGCAAAGTCTGAGACGGCGCGATCACGATGCTGTCGCCCGTGTGGATGCCCACCGGGTCGATGTTTTCCATGTTGCAGACGGTGATGCAGTTGCCCTTGCCGTCGCGCAGCACCTCGTACTCAATTTCTTTATAGCCCGCGACGCTCTTTTCCACGAGCACCTGATGCACGCGGCTGGCAGAAAGCCCACTTAACACAATTTCGCGCAGCTCGGTCTCATCACCAGCGATGCCGCCGCCGGTACCGCCCAGCGTATACGCGGGTCGTATGATAACCGGATATCCCTGCGAATTTGCGAACTCAAGCGCCTGCTCAAACGTATCCGCGATAACGCTATCGATGATGGGTTCATCGATTTCATTCATAAGCGTCTTGAACGCTTCGCGGTCTTCCGCCTTGTATATGGACTCCGCGTCCGTGCCCAGCAGCTTCACGCCGAACTCAGAGAGTACGCCGCTCTCGAAGAGTTCCATTGCGAGGTTCAGCCCTGTCTGTCCGCCCAATGTGGCGAGCATGCTGTCGGGCCGCTCCTTGTCGATAATATTACGGATAACAGGGACTGTCAGCGGCTCGATATACACTTTGTCGGCAATACCCAAATCGGTCATGATCGTCGCGGGATTGGAGTTGACGAGTACGACCTCGATCCCCTCTTCGCGCAGCGCGCGGCAGGCTTGCGTGCCCGCGTAATCGAACTCCGCGGCCTGACCGATAATAATGGGTCCGGAACCGATCACGAGTACCTTTTTGATGTCATTTATCTTCGGCATCTTTATTTCCTCATTTTCGCAAGGAATTCGTCAAATAGGTACGCGGTATCCTCCGGCCCGGGCGACGCCTCTGGGTGAAACTGCACCGTAAACATATTGAGGCCGTCGTAGCGCACGCCCTCCACCGTGCCGTCATTCCAGTTTTTGTGGCTGACGGAGGCTCCTTTTGGCAGCACACCCTCAATGACGGTATAGCCGTGGTTCTGCGAGGTGATATACACGCGGTCTTTCCTCAAATCCTTCACGGGATGATTCGCACCGCGATGTCCGTATTTTAGCTTTTCCGTGTCGCCTCCCAGCGCCAGTGCCGCGAGCTGATGACCGAGACATATGCCGAATATGGGTTTTTGCCCGATAAGCTTTTTGAGATTATCGATGACCTCGGCGTTCTCCTTAGGGTCTCCAGGCCCGTTCGTGAGCATGATGCCGTCAAAGCCGCCCGGGAGAATCTCCTCCGCGCCCGTGCGCGCGGGGAACACCGTGACGCCGCAGCCGCGTTTTTTAAGGCTGCGCAGTATATTGCGTTTGAGGCCGAAATCGAGCACCGCCACCTTAGGATTCCCCTCGCAGTAGACGTATTTTTCTCTGCACGTCACCTGATCTACGGGTCTTTCGCAGACGTAGCTTTTCATCTGTTCAATCTGCTCTTTTGTAGGCTCGAAGCACGTAATGATGCCGCGCATCGTGCCTTTCTCACGGATGATGCGCGTAAGTGCGCGCGTATCGATGCCATAAAGCCCGCAGATACCGTGCTTTTCAAGATACGCGCCCAACCCGCCCTCGCTGCGCCAGTTGGAGGGCGTATCGCACACCTCGCGTACGATGAACGCGCGCACCTGCGGTTGCGCGCTCTCAGGGTCTGCTTCGTTCACGCCGTAATTGCCGATGAGCGGATAGGTCATCGTCACAATCTGCCCGCAGTACGACGGATCGGTCAGCACCTCCTGATAGCCAGTCATGCCTGTATTGAACACGACCTCCCCCGCGATGTCGGCCTGTGCTCCGAAGCTTTGGCCTTCAAACCTTGTACCGTCCTCCAATGTGAGTATCGCCATTTTTTTCTCCTTGGTTTATAAATCTATTCCACGCTTTTGAAGTGCGTTTCGTATATCCTGTTTCATATCAATCACAGCCTGCCTCGCCGCCTGCGGCGCGCTTAGCCCCTGGTACGCTGCTTTCTTCCACGCGAGCAGTATCGCGCGGGAGGAGTTGACCACCGCACCAAGCCCCTGCTTGTCGAAGTTGACCGCGATATCATCCGCGTCCGCGCCCTGCGCACCGTAGCCCGGTACGAGGAAGAACGTATGCAGCAGCCGCGCGCGCAGTGCCTGTGCTTCCGCGGGATACGTCGCGCCTACGACCGCGCCTATGCTGCTGTATCCGCATTGCCCAATGAACGGCAAACCCCACTCCGCCGCCTTGTCCGCGACGACCTCATACAGCTTTCTGCCGCCTACATCTAAATCCTGCAGTTCTCCGCCCGACGGGTTGGAGGTCTTGACGAGGGCAAACAGCCCCTTGCCCGTTTCCGCACACGCCTCAATGAAAGGCAGTATGCCGTCGCTGCCGAGGTACGCGTTAACGGTGATGAAATCCGCAGCACTGCTTTTGAGGTATGCGTTCGCATAGGCTTTTGCGGTGGAACCGATATCGTTGCGCTTCACGTCCGCAATCACAACGAGCCCCTTTCCCTTTGCGTACTCCATCGTTTTAAGGAAGCATTTCATGCCTTCCGCGCCGTATTGCTCATAGTACGCCACTTGCACCTTAACAGCGGGCGCGATATCGCTCACAGCGTCAATTATATCACAGTTATATCGGTAAACCCCCTCGGATATCGCGCCATAGCTTTCGTCCGCCGGCTGATACTCTTGCGGCAGATGTGCCTGCTCGGTATCGAGCCCGACGCAAGCGGGGCATTTCGTCTTTTTTATCGCTTCGCAAAGAATATCTATCTGCATGTCTTCCCTCCGTCATAAACAAGATTTCCATCCACGATCGTATGTTTCACCGCGCCGCGCAGCTTCTGCCCGATAAAGGGCGTATTCTTGCTGCGCGATACGATGCTCTCTTCTGTCAGTACATACTCCGCATCCATGTCCGCAATCGTGATATCGGCAGGCGCGCCCTCTTTGATCACGCCGCCGGGCTTACCGATGATGGCTGCGGGATTCACGGACAACAATTTTGCCAGCATATCCACATCGTCCGTCAGATTCGTCACCGCGAGTGAAAACGCGGTTTCGAAGCCAATTAATCCCGAAGCGGCAAGCGAAAACTCGATATGCTTCTCGTCGCGGTGGTGCGGCGCGTGATCGGTCGCGATCGCGTCCAGTGTCCCGTCCATCAAACCTTCTTTCACCGCCTCGATATCGTCTTTAGTGCGCAGCGGCGGATTAACGCGCGCTCGCCCGTCGTAACTTAAGCAATAGCTGTCGTCCGCTGAAAAGTAGTGCGGCGCGCTCTCCGCTGTCACCTTCACGCCGTGTTGCTTTGCCTCGCGAATCATGCGCACGCCGCCGCGCGTGGATACATGCTGTATGTGCACATGAAACCCGTAGGCCTCCGCCAGCAGCAAATCGCGCGATATCATGGTTTCCTCCGCAGCGCGGGAGATACCCGGAAGGCCGAGTATCGTTGAATTATAGCCTTCATTCATGACGCCCGCGCCCTTGATCGTGAGGTCTTCCTCGTGCGCCATAATGAAGCGCCCGAAGGTCGCTGCGTACTGCATCGCGGCGCGCATCATGCCGCCGCTTTCTATCGGCCTGCCGTCGTCCGAAAACGCGACACATCCCATCTCCGCCATCTCGCCCATCTCGGTTAGTTCCCTGCCCGCAAGGCCTTTGGTCGCAGCGCCCACGGGATACACCTTCACCGCAGCGCGCTTCGCCTTTTCGAGCACCAGCGCGCAGACCGACGCCGTATCTACGGGCGGAATTGTGTTGGGCATACAGCATACGGCGGTGAAACCGCCCTTTGCCGCCGCCCTCGCACCCGAAGCGATATTCTCTTTATATTCCTGTCCCGGCTCCCGCAGGTGGCAGTGCAAATCGATAAAGCCGGGAAACACGGTTTTGTCCGAAGCGTCGATTACGCTTTCCGCTTCGCCGACATTATTACCCACCGCCTTAACGATACCGTCCTCAATCAAAATATCCTGTTTCCCTGATACGCCCTCCGGGTTCGCCAGTGTACCGCCCGATATTTTAAGCTTCACCCTTTTTCCCCCTCGTCAGCAGGTACAACAGCGCCATGCGCACCGCCACGCCGTTGGTCACCTGCTCGTTGATCACCGAATTCGGCGCATCCACGGCTTCGCTTGATAGCTCGACACCGCGGTTGACAGGGCCGGGATGCATGATGAGCACGTCGCGCTCACAGTATTTTAAATTCTCCTCATTCACGCCAAAGTATTGGTGGTATTCCCGCAGCGTGGAAAGAAACGCGCCTTCGAGCCGCTCCTTTTGTATGCGCAGCCCCATCACCACGTCGGCATCCTTCAGTGCCTTTTTCAGATCTGTCGTGATGACCGCGCCCGTGTTATTTAGCTCCTCTGGTATCAGCGTGCCGGGCGCGCACAGCGTGACGTTCGCGCCGAGCTTGGTGAGCCCCCACAGGTTGCTGCGTGCAACGCGGCTATGATAAATGTCGCCCACGATGGTGACGTTGAGCCCTTCTATTTTACCGAAACGCTCCTTCATCGTGTACATATCGAGCAGCGCCTGTGTGGGATGTTCGTGCATACCGTCGCCCGCGTTAATCACGCTGCCGGAGAAGTTCTCGGCAAGAAATTTGGGCGCACCAGACAGCGGATGTCGGATGATGATCACGTCGGTGCTCATCGCCTCAATCGTCTTACCCGTATCATACAGCGTCTCGCCCTTGTTCACGCTGCTCGTTGAAACGCCGAGGTTGCTGAACGAAGCGCCGAGGAACTTGGCCGCAAGCTCGAAGCTCAGCCTTGTGCGCGTGCTGTTCTCATAGAACAGCGCCACGACCGATTTGCCCTGCAAATGCGGCATTTTTTTGGCCTGCTGGATCAAAAGCTGTTTCATCGTGTCCGTGGTCTCGAGTATATAGCTGATTTCCTGCGCGGGCATGTCGTAAAGTCCGAGTATGTCTTTGGATGATAATATCATAAAACCCTTCCCTTTATCATCGTTTTTTACATTTTTTCAAACGGGGCTCTTTGCGCTGCAGAGTATGAAAAAACCCTTAGAATAAGGGTTTAAGCATCCGGCAGGTCGTTGATTCCGACATTGTCTTCCCCGTCGATTTCCGTCACGCGCACGTGCACGACCTCTGTTTTTGCGGTCGGCAGGTTTTTGCCTACATAGTCGGCCCGAATGGGCAGCTCCCGGTGTCCGCGGTCTACGACGACGGCAAGCTGTATGCAGTTTGGTCTGCCTAAATCCATCAACGCGTCGAGCGCTGCCCTCGCCGTACGCCCGGTGTAAAGCACGTCGTCCACAAGCACAATGGTTTTTTTATTGAGATCGAAAGCGATATCCGTACCCTTGAACACGGGGTGGTCATCCAGCAGCGAGAGGTCGTCACGGTAAAACGTAATATCGAGGGAACCGATCTCGGGCTTTGATCCCTCGAAAGTCTCAATATAACCCGCGATGCGTTTCGCGATGGGTACACCCCTGCGGCGGATACCGATGAGACCAAGACCGCTCACGCCCTTGTTTCTTTCGATGATCTCGTGCGCGATGCGCTTTAATGCCCGCTCCAGCGCTACACCGTCCATGATCAGCGCTTTGTCCATATCCGCGCCTCCGTTTCTTATCTTTATCAAAAAAGCCCTGCCGGAAGGCAAGGCTGTACAAAACAAACCAACTTATCCCATGCCTTGCCGGACTCTCTGTTCCGATTAAAGGACGTTTATTTTCGATTTATAACATATCACAACGGAATGGTTTTGTCCATATTCAAAATACATTTTTATACCTCTTATCTTCCCGGGCTCTGATTTGCCCGTTTGTGTATTTCTGATTTGCTATTGATGTTGCCGCATCGCATGGGTTCTGATACAATAAACTCGCAATTTACGGCGGGAAGGTGTACGATGATTTCTCTCGAATCGCTTCAATGCTATATATTCGATATGGACGGTACGGTCTATCTCGGCGGAACCGTGATAGAAGGTGCGCATATTCTGCTCTCGCTGCTGCGGCAGCGCGGTATCCCTTATTACTTTTTCACGAACAACTCATCCAAATCGCCCAAGGATTATATCAAAAAGCTGCGCAGTCTTGGATTCGGAGAATACACGCGGCAGGACATCATCACCTCGGCGGACGTCACTGCGGATTATATCATCAAGCGCTTTGGCACCAATGCCAGCGCCTACGTCGTCGGAACGCCCTCTCTGATTTCGCATTTTACGGAGGCGGGTATCCGCTTTACCGAAACGGAGCAGCCCGACTGCGTCGTTGTGGGATTTGATACCACCTTCAGCTACGCCAAGGCCAACCGCGCGACCACGCTGCTGCGGCAGGGTATCCCCTTCCTCGCCACCAATATAGACGCGGTCTGCCCTCTGGAGGGAGGCGCGGTGCTGCCCGACTGCGCCAGCATCTGCGCGATGCTCACGCTTGCCTCGGGCGTCAGCCCCAAGTACCTCGGCAAACCTTTTGCGGAAACGGCGGAGTACATCGTCCGCTATACCGGCATCCCGGCGGAGCGCACCGCAGTGGTGGGCGACCGGCTATACACCGACATGCGCGTGGCGCTGGATCACGGCATGTGCGCCATCGGCGTGCTTTCGGGCGAGATGACGCTTAAGGACATACAACAAAGCGGCCAGACCCCGCATTATCTGTTCGGCAGCGTGATAGATTTATATCATGAGCTGATGAAAGGAAGCAATATATGAAAGCGATAGCGGTTAACGGGAGCCCCCGCAAGAACGGGAACACGTACATGATGCTGAAAGCGGTGCTGCATGAGCTGGAAGAACGCGGCATCGAGACGGAGATCATACAGGCAGGCGGCCGCGATATCCACGGCTGCACCGCGTGCGGGGCTTGCAGAAAAAGCGCAATGCCTCGCTGCGCATATGACGACGATATCATCAACGAAAGCATTGAAAAAATTGCACAGGCAGACGCGCTGATACTCGGCAGCCCGGTATACTTCGGCGGCATCACCGCGCAGATGAAAGCCTTTATCGACCG
>CAZLRM010000041.1:0-10931 GCA_964561895.1 uncultured Christensenellaceae bacterium
CCGCCATCTTTTTCTTTTCCTTCGTACTCTGCTCAATTTCAAGCTCGTTATGCTGCTCGCGCATGTTGTCGATCTTGATACGCGACAGTTCGCCGAAACGCAGCGCGAATTGAAGCGCTTTACCGGGTACGTTGGTATGCACGTGCACTTTAACGAGCTGCAAATCGCCCACGACGAGCACACAGTCTCCGATATGCATAAGCTTTTCTCGGAAACGGTCGATATCTTCCTGCCGCACGGATTCGTAAAGGTTCTTAATAAAAAATTCAGTACAATAACCAAATTCAATATCTTCGTTCGCGGATGCGGAAAAATCTGCAGTGGTTTCCGGTTCAAAGGAAATGGTATCTGTGATAACTTCGCCGTCCAACGCCATTTTAAAGCCGCGGAATATCACGAGCAGTCCGTTGCCGCCCGCGTCCACAACGCCCGCTTCTTTCAGCACCGGCAGCATCTCGGGCGTCTTTTTAAGCGTCTGCGCGCCTTGATCCAATACGGCGTCCATCAGCATGAAAATGTTGTCGCCCGCGCCCGCGCTGCGCAGCGCAGTTTTGGCCATCTCTCTTGCGACCGTGAGTATGGTGCCTTCTTTTGGCTTCATAACTGCCTTGTAGGCGGCGTCCACGCCCTCTTGCATTGCCCTTGCAAAATCCTGAGGCTGCGCGCTTTCCAGCCCGGCGAGGCTTTTGGAAAAACCACGGAACAACTGCGAAAGTATGACGCCCGAGTTTCCCCGCGCGCCTTTCAAAGCGCCTAGAGACAGCGCGTCACCCACGCTGCAAATTCTGCTGGAATCGACTGATTTAACTTCCTTGACAGCCGACATCATCGTCAGCGACATATTGGTGCCCGTATCGCCGTCCGGCACGGGAAAAACGTTCAGCGCATTGAGGTTCTTCTTATTGTTTTCAAGCAGTGCGGCGGCCGAAAATACCATATCTTTGAACAGCTCGCCGGTGACCTTTTGATGCATGTTGGACCCTCCCTTATACCCGTATGCCATTGACTGTCACATTAACCTTTTCCACATTCAGTCCCGTGATTTTTTCCACACGGTATTTGACAGTATCAATGACATTCGATGCGACTGCGGAGATGGAAACACCGTACTCCACAATGACATACACATGTATATGAACGGAATCATCGGTCGTCAGGATTTCGACGCCCTTGTTTAAGTTTTCGCCTTTGAGCAGTTCAACGATACCATCGATGGCTTTTTGAGACGCCATACCTACGATGCCGTAGCACTCCATCGTCGCTACGCCCGCAAGGTTGGACAGAAATTCGTCGGAGAATTCGATTTTACCGAAAGAAGTCTGCTGTATTACAGCCATATTAAGCCTCCAAGATACCGTTTCATAAACTTATTAACTCCGGCGACATAAATCTAACGCTTTTTTCGGGCATCGTCAAGCTATTTTGGAAAATGCAACGAAAATTTAAAGAATTGTCCTTGCCATTTTAATAATGCGGTGATAAAATAAACCCTGCCTGATTTCTGGCAGATAGGGTTAAGAGAGGTTTTAGATATGGCAAAATACTGTGAAATATGCAATAAGGGGATCGCTTCGGGTAATACCGTGAGCCATTCGAACCGCAAAGCAAAAAGGACATGGGCTCCCAACGTTCAAAAAGTGCACGCCATCGTGGACGGCGCGCCAAAAAATATTTACGTTTGCACCCGGTGCCTTCGCTCCGGAAAAGTTCAGCGCGGTTAATTGCGGATTCAAACAAATTGGATGCAAGCGGCTTTAATAGGCCGTTTTCATTTTGCCTGAATTCGCTATTTTTCTGCCATTATATGCTTTTGCCCGGAACATATTGTTCCGGGCAGCTTTTATGTACAGGTCACCTGAATAATCTCCTCAGTAACCCGCGAAGAAACCACGGTGCTTTGATGCAATAAATTTTCATATGATAGACCTCCTTTTATCAGCGCATCAGCATCTTCTTGCCAGAACGCAGCATCCGACTGCGACCAGCACAACCCCCAGAATGGACAGCCACACCCAAGACGGCATAAAGCAGATGATCATGATGACTCCCAGAACGATTAAAAAGAATCCGATTATCTTCCTGAATAAGAAATTGCCGCAATGCAAGCGATCACCTCCGGCGAGTTATACGACCGCGCCTTGTTTATCATACGGCGACACTTCAGTATTTGTTACACGTCTTTTTTAATTTTAATAATGAGCGCGATTCCGCCCGAAATAATGAGTTTTGCAGTGTTTTCTTTCATGCGGTTGCTTACGCCGCGCGACGAACCGAAAGGCAGTTCAAGCTGTTCCAAAGGATATTCCAATCCGCTCGCGGTCACCGTCAGGTCTCCTGTGAGCGGTAATATGGAAACGGTCTGCCCGCGCGAACCCTTTATTATGTATTCCATGGCAGCTGTTTCTATCTCGTTATATTCATCGATAATGCGGCAAGCGACTCCTCTTTTTTGCGCGCGCAGCAGCATTCCGATGTTGGAAAGCGTATGATCCGCTCTTGTACCGAGAGCGCCTAATATCGTAATACTATCCGCGCCCTCGCTGATCGCATAGTCCACCGCAGCCTCGGTATCGGTCATGTTCTTATGCGACGGCAGCCGCACAACCTTTATGCTCTGCCTCAGTAGCGTTTCGATGCTTTCTTTTGAAGCGGTATCAAAATCGCCGATCAGCACATTGGGCACAATGCCCTCGCGTACAAGCAGGTCTGCCGCGCCGTCCACGGCAATCAGCTTTTCGGCTTGCCGCGTTTGGTCATGCAGCAATGTACTTTCAGGAGCTGTTCCGCCTGTGACCACAAGCCACTTCACGGCGAAATCCCGCTTTGCTGTTTTTGTTCTTCCAGCTTCATTCGGCGTATCATGTCTGCCGGATCAGGCGCGGTGAATATCGAGCTGCCCGCTACGATCACGTTAACGCCCGCGTCCGTTACCTCATTGATGTTATGAAGCCCAATGCCTCCGTCCATTTCGATATCGATAGCAAGGCCTTTCCTGCCAATCATATCTTTCAGCTTCGCCGCCTTCTCCAGCGCACTGGGTATGAAGCTCTGTCCGCCGAAACCCGGATTGACGGACATCAGCAACACCATGTCCAAGCGGTCCAGTTCGTATTCTATCATGCTCAAAGGCGTATGTGGGTTCAAAGCCACGCCGCACTTTTTTCCCGCGGAACGTATCATCTGCAAAGCTCTGTCCAAGTGTACCGTGGCTTCCGCATGCACCGTAATAATATCTGCACCTGCTCCCGCAAAATCCATTATATAGCGTTCCGGGCTGTCCACCATGAGATGCGCGTCAATTGTCATTCCCGTATGCTTTCTTAAATCTCTGACCATGTATTGGCCGAAAGTGATGTTGGGCACGAATGTGCCGTCCATTACGTCGCAATGGATATAGTCCGCACCTGATTTCTCCAGCATTTCAACCGCGTCCAGCATCCTTGTAAAGTCCGCAGACAGTATAGACGGTGCAATCTTAATCATACTTCTTATCCCTCTTTTCTTTAAGTTCCTGCAATATCTCCAAATACCTTTCGTATCTTCCTGCACTGATGTCGCCGCGCTTTAAAGCATCCGCCACGCCGCAGTCCGGCTCGCCCGCGTGCAGGCAGGACGGGTATTTGCAGCTGTAAGCGAAGGGTACTAAGTCCGCACAGTATTTCCATAGCGATTCCGGGGCAATATCGCCGCTTTCAAAATATGAAAATCCCGGCGTATCCACAACCGTACCCGAAAACCCTTCCGGCGAAAGCAATTCCGCGTGCCGCGTCGTATGCTTGCCGCGGTCGGTCTTTTTTGAAAGGCCATCCGTTTTGAGCAAAAGCTCCGGAAACATCGCGTTCAGCAGCGATGATTTGCCCACCGCAGACTGTCCGGCAAGGCACGCGCACTTTCCGGCAAGCCGCGATCTAAGCTCGTCCAGGCCGAATCCGGTTAATGCGGAAACGCATACGGTATCCACAGCATTACGGTAATCGGAACCGATGTTTTCGATAGCCTCCGGCTTTGCGGCATCGCATTTGTTAATTGCGAGTATCGGCACAACCCCGATCCTGCGTGCGGATATGATCAGTTTATCGCAAAGCAGCCTGTCGATATTGGGCTTACTCCCCGAAGCGACGATCACCACTGCGTCAATATTGGCGACGCGCGGGCGTGTAAGCTCATTGCGACGCGGCAATATTGTATCTATATACGCTTCTCGAGCCGAAATCTCGACTTCATCGCCCGGCAGCGGTGTTTCGCCGTCTTTCCGAAAGCGGCCGCATGCTCTGCATTCGTATTCATTTCCGTCCGCGCCCAGCACGGTATAGAAACCGCCGACGCCTTTCAGTATCTTTCCTTTCATATCAAAACTCAGTAAAAAGATACTTCGTAGGTATATGCTTCGACATTATTGATATACACCGCCACTGTCTTGCTGCCGCTTGAAAGCGCTGAAATCTGGGTATTCAATGAAACAGACTCCGCGTCCAACGTGCCCTCATTAACGACGATGGGGATATCAACGCCGTTTATCACATCGATCAGTACAATGCGAACCTTTGAGCCCTTTTCAGCCACGTCAAATGTTTCATTGAATATCCCGGTATATTTTTTATTCGCATATTCGCTGATATGCAATATGACTTCATTCGTGTATGATGCCTGCGCACCTTCTACCGGGCTTTGATTGATTACCTGCCCTTCTTCCGCTTCGCTTTCATCTTCATAAACCGAAAAGAGCGTAAATCCTGAGCCTTGAAGAAAGTTAACAGCCTGATCCACAGGCATGCCTTTAAGAGAAGGCATTAACGAACCCTCCTGAGGCGCCTCGCCCGATATGGTGAGAGTGATCAGTTCGTCTTCTGTAATCTCCGTATCCGCTTCCGGCATTTGAAATATGACCTGCCCTTGGAGTACATCCCCGCGCACCTCGTAATCTGCGTCGGCTGGGTTTAATCCCATGGATTCAATCTTTGCCTGCGCCTCGATGTAACTTAAGCCGACCAGATCGGGCATCACCAAAGCGGCAGGGCCGCTTGAAACCGTCAGAACGACCTCGGTACCTTTGGATACCTGCAATCCCTCCCCAACCGATTGAGAGATCACAATTCCTTCATCAATCGTTTCGCTGGACGCAAATACAATATTGGCAATGAGCCCGTTGCCTTGCAGCAGGCTTTGCGCTCCTGCGGCGGCCATTCCCTCCATATTGGTTACTTCGACCATATCCTGAGATGTCTGCCCAAAAAGATAAAATCCCAAAAACACAGCAACCCCGGCGATCACCAGCAACGCCGCAAGTATACAGACTTTCCATATCTTATTTTTCCCGTGCATACGGGCCTTTTCCTCATCAAACAGCGTTTTGGGGATATCCACAAATTCCCCGTCCGGCTCGTCCAGCGCCCGGACAAGATCTGCTTTGAATGCCTGCGCGGAACGGTATCTGTCCTTTGGCGCTTTACTTGCCGCTTTCAGCACGATATTGCTTACAGCTCTCGATATATTACTGTTCACCTCTATGGGCGCAACCATCTTTTCGTTGATATGTTTTAGAGCCACAGTCACAGTTTTGTCACCCGTATGCGGCATCTTTCCTGTCAGCATTTCGTAAAGCACGATACCCAATGAATAGATATCGGTCCGATAATCCGTTTTGCTTCCCTTTGCCTGCTCCGGCGAAATATAGTATACAGAGCCCATTACCTGATTATCTTTTGGTTCTTCCGAAGTTATACTGGTCGCAATGCCGAAATCCGTAATCTTAGCCTGCCCTTCATTATCGACAAGTATGTTCTGAGGCTTGATATCGCGGTGGATAATACCCTCGCTGTGCGCGGCTTCCAGCGCGTCGCATATCTGTATTGCGTATCGGATCGCATCTTCCTCTCGCAGATACACTTTTTCTTCAATAATTGCTTTAAGCGTACGCCCCTCTATATATTCCATCACCATATAGTAAGAGCCTTCGTCGCAGCCGATATCGGTCACATGCACAATGTTTTTATGTTCAAGTGAAAACGCGGCTTCGGCTTCTTTTTTAAAACGGCTTACATATTCGGAACTGTTTTCAAACTCCTCCTTGAGCACTTTAACCGCTACGATATTGCCCGTCTTCTTGCATATTGCTTTATAGATATATGCCATACCACCGGCATCGACGTTTTCAATGATTTCATAGCGACCTCCCAATACCCTCCCAATCATGCGTTGTCACCGTCCTTTACGGCCAGTACGACAGTGACGTTATCGACGCCGCCGCCTTCCAGCGCTGCGTTGACAAGCCGCTCAGCCGCCTCCTTATAACCGCCGCCGAGTATTTCCGCGATACGTTTATCTGAAACCATGGTATTTAGTCCGTCCGTACACAGCAATAAACAATCTCCGCTGCACAAATCCGCGTGGAAAATGTCCGCTTTCAGCTGCGCGTCCGTACCCACAGCACGTGTAATGATATTTTTCTGAGGATGCCCTGCGGCCTGCTGCGGGGATATATATCCGAGATTAAGCAGCATCTGTACATAGGAGTGATCCTGTGTAATTTGTTTTAGTACGCCTTCGTGATACAGGTATGCGCGCGAATCGCCTACATGGCCGATCATCGCATGACTGCCAAAAAACACAGCCGCCGTGGCTGTGGAACCCATGCCGCTCCTGCCCGGATTTTTTTCCGCGTCCGCCAGCACACGTTCGTTAGCCGCACTGAAAGCGCTTTGCAGCACATCTTCCGTGACATGCTGAGGCTTCATTCCCTTAAGGTAAAGTTTAAATGTATCCACTACAATACGGCTGGCGACCTCTCCCGCGTTATGCCCTCCCATGCCGTCCGCAACGATTGCATATATGCCTTTCGCACGCTGCGGTATGTAGCAAGCGTCCTCATTGATGTTTCGGACGTTTCCTTTATGGGTTTTCGCGTAATAGATCATTTTTTCTCCCGTTTCAGTTTCAATTGTCCGCACGCGCCTTCGATATCCCCGCCCAAAGTACGGCGCACAGTGGCGCTGACGCCCTGTTTTTCCAGCGCGGCGGCGAAAGCATGCGCTTGCCCACTCTGCGGTGGCTGCAGCGCTCCTGCCGCTTCGTTGAGCGGTATTACATTGACATGGCAGTTCATACCAAAAAGCATTTGAACCAGCGCGTCAATATCCTCCGCTCCGTCGTTAAGGCCGCGTATCAGCGTATATTCTATTATAATACGGCGTCCCGTTTTATGAAAGTATGCGTGCGCGGCATCCAGTATACGCCGTACCGTAAATGCCGACGCTGTGGGCATAATCGTTTTCCGTTTCTCGTCGATTGCGGAGTGCAGCGATATGCACAAAGTTATGGGTATCCCTTCATTCATGAGCCTTTCGATGCCGGGGACGATGCCGCACGTGGAGAGCGATATATGCCTCATGCCGATACCGTGAAGCTCCCCCAAGTCGCGTATAAAGCGGATAACGTTGTCGTAGTTATCGAGCGGCTCGCCGCTGCCCATCAGCACCACATTGCCGATATCTCCGAACTGCTGTGCGGCGATGAATTCGGAGCGCATCTCTCCCGCGGAGAGATTACGCACGAGGCCTTCCTTTCCCGAAGCGCAGAACACACAGCCCATGCGGCAGCCCACTTGCGTGGAAACGCACAGCGTATTGCCGAACTTATAGCGCATGATCACGCACTCCACCATGCCTCCGCCCGACATGGACAGCAGCAGCTTCACCGTACCGTCGGCGGACTCATGCTTTTCCGCGATGGCCGCGTATCCCTCGCTATGGCGATCGCGCAGCGCTTCGCGCAGCGCTTTAGGCAGATTGGTCATATCCTCAAACGGCACGCCCTTAGCCAGCCACTGCTGAAGCTGCTTTGCCATAAAGGGTTTCCCGCCCAATTCCTCTATGATATTCTGAAGCTGACCTAAGTCCAGCGATAACAGATCTTTCATTTATCTCTCTTCATCACAGCGATATAGAACCCGTCCGAGCCGCTGATATGCGGGTAAATCGTTTCCGGCTGCTTCGTATAACCAAAATCAGCACGACTGCTTAAAAAGCGTTGCGTAACCGCCTCATTCTCTTCCTTATTGACCGAGCACGTAAAGTATGTGAGCCTTCCGCCTTTTCTTACGTAATGCGCGCAGGCAGAAAGTATCGCGAATTGTTTTTCGCTGAGCGCTGCAATATCCTCTATCTTGCGGGTATAGCGTATATCGGGGCTTGATGACATCAGCCCCATCGCTGAGCAGGGCGCATCCACCATCACGCAATCGAACGCTCGCTCGAATCCGGGCGCGTATTCTGCGGCGTCATGCAGTACCGCCTTTGCGTTTGTGACACCCAGCCTCGCATAATTCTTATTGGTCATATCCACGCGATGCGGATGGATATCCCAAGCGGTTATCTCAAGCTGATTCCGTGTAAGCGCAGCCGCGTACGCGCTTTTGCCTCCCGGAGCGGCGCACGCATCCAGCAGCGTTTCGCCGGGCCGAATGTCCGCGGCCAGCACCGCGCGCATCGCGCTTTCAGATTGAACCGCGATCCAGCCGTTGCGATAGATGTCATGATTCTCAATGTTCGTTAAGCCCTTTATAACAAACGCGTCCGGCAGGCTGCCCTGCGCGTATTTCAAGCCTAGCTTTTCCAACTCCCGTTTAAAACTGGCTGCATCCGTTTTCAGCGTATTCAGCCTCACAGTTGTGCCTTCGCCGCTATGGCAGGTCAGCAGCTTATGCGCAAATTCGTATCCGAAATCCCCGATGTACTTTTGGCATATCCATTCCGGGTAGCTTGTCTCGATGCTAAGCGCCTGCGCGTTTTTACCCTGCGGGTATACGATCGAATCCTTGCCCGAAGAAAGCGCGCGCAGTACGGCGTTCACGAAACCCGCCATTTGCGGCTTAACCTGCTTCGCCAGTGATACGCTCTCTCCCACGGCGGCATAATCCGCAGTATCCATGTACATCAACTGGCACGCGCCAAGCCGCAATATGTTGCGTACGCTGCCGTGTACGCGTCCCTTGATAAACCCGGAGAGCGCATAATCGATGCGTATCAGGTTTTCCAGTGTGGTACGGATCAACTTGGTAACAAAGCGCCTGTCTTCCTCTGAAAGCGCGGTTGGAATATGCTTTTTCAGCGCAAGCGACGTATAAGCGCCATCGCGCGTGACCGCCGTGAGCACATCGTACGCGGCGCGGCGCGCGTTCATTCAAACCTCTTGCCAGGCATCGCGCAGCCGCACAGGTATGCCTCCGGCTTCATGTGCTTGCCGTTCGGCGCCTGCATTTCCGTGATGCGCAGCAGCATATCTCCGGTACCGACCAATAGGCCGTGCTTGGTATCTGCGCAGTCGATTTTTCCCGGCTCAGCGCTGCCCTCAGCAGCCTCAGCCGCCCATATCTTGATGGTCTTGTCACAAATCACAGAATACGCGCCCGGCACAGGGTTCAACGCGCGTATAAGATTGCGTATCACCCGCGCGGGTTTCTTCCAGTCGATCCTGCCCAGTTCTCTGCTGAGCGGCGGGTAATAGCTGGATTGCGTCTCATCCTGCCGCGTGCGCACGGCTTGTCCGCTTAATAAATTCTCAATCGTTTTAACGAGCAGTTTCGCGCCTTCTTTTGCAAGTATGTCATAAAGCTCCCCGCCCGTCGTATCGTTGCCAATGGGTACGGTGACGGATGATATGATATCTCCCGTGTCCAACCCCTCGTTCATGTACATGATCGTAACGCCGGTCTGCGTCTCACCGTTGATGACCGCCCACTGTATCGGTGCAGCCCCGCGGTACCTGGGTAGCAGCGACGCGTGCACATTAAGGCATCCCAAAGGCGGTACTTCGAGTATCTCTTTGGAAAGTATCTGCCCGAACGCTGCGGTAACGATCATGTCGGGTGCAACCTCTTTCAGCGCGGAGACGCCCTCGGGCGATTTGATACGCGCGAACTGCAGCACCGGTATCCCATGCTGCTGCGCCAAAGCCTTCACGGGTGAAGGCAATACACGATGCCCCCTGCCCCTTTCGCGGTCGGGCTGTGTCACAACGGCAGCAATCGTATCGCCCCGCGATATTAAAGCGTTTAGGCTGGGCACGGAGAACTCCGGCGTGCCCATGAATACAACCTTCATTCGTTCTCCTTCAGCATCTTATCGACGAACATCACGCCGTCGAGATGGTCGATCTCGTGGCAGAAGCCCCGCGCCGCAATTCCCGTCACCGTTGCTTTCTTCCGTTTGCCGTGCCGGTCGATATATTTTGCCGTGACGGTTTCCGGGCGCTTTACGCGCCCGCGTACTCCCGGAATGGAAAGGCACCCCTCTTCTTCAATCGCTTCCCCCGAATAATCGATAATCACGGGATTGATCAGCTCATAATACTGTTCTTCGTACTCCACAACCGCGATGCGCCGCAGCACGCCTACCTGCGGCGCGGCAAGGCCTACGCCCTCCTCCGCATGCAGCGTATCTTTCATATCGTCCAGCAGCGTTAAAATATGCGGCGTAATCTGCCGCACCTCGCGCGATACCTTTCTTAATGCTTCGTTGTTTCTTCCTTTTACGACGTCTCTGACTGCCATGCCGTTTCCCCTTATATCATACTCTGCGGGTTAATCTCCATGCCAAACGCACAGTTTCTGTATTGCTTTTCGTCCATTAAATCATACAACCGGCTGCGAAGCTCCGCAAGTTTTTCGTCGTTAAGCGCTTTCATCAGTACCTGCCAGCGTACGTTTCCCTGCAGTTTTTTTACCGGCGCTTCAGACGCGTCCAGCAGCGGTATATGCGCCATCAAATCACTAAAGGCTTCGCGCAGGCTCCGCTCAAAATCAAGGCACGCTTGCTTTACGGGCTCTTCTTCTTTTCCCGTGAAAAGCATACGGAAAAAAATCGTATAGGGAGGCAGCAGTGCGCTTCGCCTAACAGCCATCTCCTCATTGAAAAAGCCGGAAAAATCGTGATCGC